>CBDTVF010000153.1:0-7494 GCA_965363775.1 uncultured Gammaproteobacteria bacterium | reverse complement strand
ATAGTTCATCCGTCAGCGGTGGGCTTTTGAACAGAGCCAGCGGAAATAGGTCATCCGTCAGCGGTGGGACTGACAACACAGCCAGCGGAACCTATTCATCCGTCAGCGGTGGGGAATACAACACAGCCAGCGGATTTATTTCATCCGTCAGCGGTGGGGCTGACAACACAGCCAGCGGACGGTCTTCATCCGTCAGCGGTGGGTTTTACAACACAGCCAGCGGAAATAGGTCATCCGTCAGCGGTGGGCTTTTGAACACAGCCAGCGGAGGTAGTTCATCCGTCAGCGGTGGAGAGTCAAAGATAGCAAACCTCGCTAATTGTGTCTTGGGTGACTCGTTAACCTTCTGTAATTAGTGGTATGAAACACAGAGCCGTCAATCACTGGCGGCTCTTTCAATAAGAACACCCTGACAAAATATCACTGGGGTTAGCAGTGAATGCCAGGGTGCAGGGATAGTATGCCGCAACCAGGGTAACTTCAAGAGGCTTTTAAGGCCGTTGCAAGGTGCTGTAAACCCCGTTTCTACCCGAAGTAATACTAATCCATAGGTAGCCTGTTCAATGCGCTTATCAAGTCATTATTAGCTGGAAAACAGGGCTGTTTCGGAGGGCATTGCAGTGGGTCAATCGCTGCCGGTTTGAAGGTGTATGAAAGTGCGCTGCAAGGCAATTTGGTTTTAGTAGCAAACCTCTTCCCACTCATACTGCCCTTTCTCCTCGTTATAAACTTGCCTATTAGTACAAGTTTCTGTACCAATTGGAGGCACTCTTGGCTGGTCTATTGGTTTAACGGCGGGAGGCGTAATCGGGGATGGTCAGACCACAGGCGCTTTGTGGTTCTGAATAACGCGGGATGACGTGAAAATGGACGTTTGGATCGACCATCATCAGCATCAGGTAGTTGATTTTTTCATACGCAAACGAGGCTTTGAGGGCATGTTCAATTTCACCGACGACCGTGCCCATCTCTCCATGGGCTTCCATGCTTAGGCCTGAAAATTCGGTCGCCCCGGACTTCGCACACAACACAAGCTAACCGAGTGTGGCCTGTGGCTCATGTAATAGTAGAAGCTAATGCTCGTATTCCCGAATAAGGGCATCCGGGTAGCCGAATCTAACTGCAGTTTGGCTTGGCATCATCAATCCTTGTAGCTTGTCAGTAAATGTCTTCATCTTGTATGTAATCTATATTACTAACTTTGACAAGTTTTGTTCTTCGCGAATTACTTTCCGTAAAGTATCTTCCAAAGGCTCGACTTCTGATCGAATGGGATTGTGTAATATCTAAAACATCTTCAGTCGCAAAATTTTTACCACTCATTACTGATTCGGGAGTTTTATAGTCAATCTCCAAATTCACTTAATTAATAACACATGATCTATGTCATGGATTTTTAAATATAAATGTGCCCTGCTTCTGTCATCGTTTTTACCAAGTGTTAGGATACACTGACAACCGAGGAGAAACCCATGACAGTAATTGAGCATAAAAACGAGCTTTTTGTAAGTTTGATTGAGGATGACTTTGGCGCCAGGAAGGTAGTTGTATGCCCCCAGGAATTGGAACTCGAACCTGAGGTGGATATTAATTGGCTCAAAAGCCCGGAATCAACCTTACCTTTCGATTTTAAGGGTTTGGTTATTGCCGAACCGCCTTTTACTGACGTCGAAGTGAAAACTGATCAAATTAGAGTTAAGAACAATGCCCACATTGGCACATTCGGTTACACACTCATCGTCACGTACGATGGACAGATATACGATACATTTCAGCCGGTTTGCGAAGAGAATTGCGAAGATAGAAACCCAAATGTTCTTTACAGTAGGGCGGGCGACAAACCCGTCATCAGGCCCAGGTAATACTTGACGGCGAAAGAAACAAGCACTGCCTTCAAATACCGGGTTTTCCTCAGTTACAGCCACGAGGATAAGATATGGGCCCGGTGGCTTCACCGTGCCCTGGAAACCTACCGCGTCCCGCCGCACCTGGTGGGACCAGATGAAGGCTCAACCAACTACCCGGGGCGAATCACTCCAGTTTTCCGCGATCGAACCGACCTTTCAAGCGCCGCGAGCTTGCCCGATACGATCAATGCAGTCCTGGAGGTCTCTGAATTTCTTGTAGTCATCTGTTCACCCGCAGCCGCACGGTCACATTGGGTGAACGAAGAAATACTGGCTTTCAAGCGGTTGGGGAAATCACGACAGATACTTTGTTTTATTGTCGATGGTGAACCACATACCGGTGGCCGGACAGAATGTTTTCCCGAAGCGATGTTGTTTGAGCCTGGAGAGCTGGAAACCAGCGCGCAGGTTGCCGTCGAGCCTTTAGCGGCCGATGCGAGACCGGAGGGCGATGGACGCAATATTGCCAAACTGAAACTAATTGCCGGGTTGCTGGGTGTTGGCTTTGACGAGTTACGCCAGCGTGACCTTCACCGCCGGCACCGGCGTATGCTCGGGGTTACGATAGGCTCCCTGGTCACAGCCTTGCTGACCATCTCACTGGCCATCATGGCCTTCATGGCAAACGCCGAGGCCGAGCAGCGGCGTGCACAGGCCGAAGATTTAGTTGGCTTCATGCTCGGAGACCTACGGGAAAGCTTACAAGAAGTTGGTCGCCTGGATGTGTTCATGCGCGTTAGCGACAAGGTGATGGACTACTTCACTTCGATTTCCAATGAGGGCGCCAACGATGAGATGCTGCACCAGCGTTCAGAGGCTCTCCGTCAAATTGGCTCAGTGCAACTTGACCAGGGTGAGAATGATCTGGCCCTGGAATCATTTCGTGAATCACTTCTGATTGCTCAAGAGCTCGCGAACCGGAACCCGGCAAACGCGGAGTGGCAAATTTCCCTGGCCAACAGCCACTTCTACGTGGGTTATATTCACTGGCAGCATGATGACCTGGAAGCAGCCAGGGCAGAATTTGAAGCTGTTTTACCTATTGTGGATGGCGTTTCCAGGCGTGACCCGGATAATCCCGAATGGTTGATAGAACGCGGCTATGTATACACCAACCTCGGTCGGGTGCTGGAAGCGCAAGGCCGGCTGTCACAGGCACTGGCCAACTACCAGGAAGTAAGGGATGTCAATGACCGGCTTGTTGCACTGGAACCGGCTAGCGCCGACTACCGTCTTGAGCTGGGTTTTGCTCACAATAACATCGGCACTGTAATGCAATCACTTGGCCAGTTCGATGCAGCAGAAGATCACTATGACAGGGATTTAGAGATCAAACTGACAGTTTCAGCCGAACAACCAAATAACAACTTGTGGAAAAATTACACGGCAAGCAGCCATGTATTCAAAGGCAGGATTCTCGTAGCAAGGGGGAAACTCGGCGCGGCCCGCACACATTATGCTTCGGCACTAAGCCTGGTCGAATCACTGTTAGCGATCGAACCCGAGCATACTGACTGGCTTGACAAAAAGGCCATGTACCGGCTAGAACTTGGCACGATCCATCGTCGAGAGCAAGATTTGGATCAGGCTGTGGAGCATATCGAAATATCGATACTGGCTTTCAGAAAACTATTGGCGATAGACGGCAGTGTTGCATCATCGAAGCGGGGGCTTGCAATGGGTCAACTCGAAGCCGCCAGGTTGGCGGCGACAAAAGGTGACCATTCATTAGCCCTGGAACTGACGACCACGGCACATTCCACCTTGTTGCAACTACTGGAAAAAAGTCCCAGCCACCAGAAAACAAAAACCCAACTGGCAATTTCACAACTGCTCACCGGTGATATATATGCTGACATGGATGAGATGGAGATGGCCAAGGTTGCATGGGCGCAGGCGCTTGAGATAGTAGAAGCCGAAAGACCCACCGAAACAGCACTGGAATTGGTCGATTTGTACTCAGCATTGCTAACCCGTCTTGGTCGCGACAGCGAAGCAGATTCGTTTATGATTCGCTTGCGGACCATTGGTTACCTGTCAAAATTTTAGATTATTGAAGTCGTGGGGTCAGCAGGCAGCGAATGGTTGCGGTTGGTCTGCTAGTGTAATTCATCTGTCATGGTGTCGGGCTTTTGCCCCTGGATCAGTGCCATTGAAGAATGCTGTTTCCTTGCGCTTCGACCAACTGCGATCAATCTGAATCGCGCTGATGGCTGCGTCACATTTCTGGCGGCACTTTTCATTAGAGCAGTGCGAACGGCCCCTTCCGTTGGCCGGTTCCGGTTATTCACATCACTGAAATTCATGCCCAGTGAGCAACCGCTTTGTGGCCCAAAGCTGCCACACAGAATTACTTATCTGGGTAACTCCCTACATGCAAAGACTGGGCAATATTGGATGCAAATACACACTCAACCAACCGACACCTACCAGGTGGCAACGCATCAATATCAACTGGTGACTTAACCAACTTGCCATCCAGCTTGTAATCCATCCAACCGTTGCAGGGTCATACCTGGTTCATCCTTGCCGAGGTCGATGCTAATGGGTGGATATGTGCCAGCTACGATCATGGGGGCGTGAAGTGTCAGGTGATTTCAAATTGTTCTTGCTTCAACCATTCTTCCAGTTCATCTGCAATCTCCCGAAGCCTGCTGGCTTGAAGTTCCATTTCCATGATGTGTTGGGCCAAGGTCAAGTCCGTGGCAATTTTTCGGATTCTATGCGGGTAGGTTTCTGTTGTTTGATCCATTGCTAGTGTCCAGTTTTCATTTTGTCATTATAGGTGAAATTGGGGAGTCATTGAGCGGTAATGGCTTGCTGGGATGCAGATACAGTACCCGCGATCCATCATGGCATCCCTGAGAGTCTTTTAAAGGCGCGGCAGGCATCGACAAAGGTTACCTGTCAATGGTGCGTCAGATTCTGAGTTCTGTACTGTGGTTCCCAATGCATTACTTGTGTAAAGAGACCAGTATTAGGCATCTTCATGATTTCAGCCACAGGATTGTATCCTCTCTCAATTAACATGACTGCTACTTCAACAACTTTCTCGACACTTGACCTTTCAATTACTTTAAAACTCACTTCAGTCATTGCAATCTCCGCTTCATTATTGACTGGGTAATTGTATGGATGACTGAGTTGCTTTACTTGACAGTAGAGGTCAACTACTTGACATGAAAACACCCTGACAAAGGGGGTCACTGGGGTGCAGTGGATGTCGGTGGTGCAGAGTTAGTATTGCGCAACCTGGCAGGTCTGTCTGTCGGCAATTTGCTACAGGTCGTGTAGGTAATTCTGGGTCAAGGGATCTTGTTTCTGGCCACGCGTTCCATCCGTGCCAATGTAGCAATCGCGGACTCCATACTCCGAACCTCCGCGCTTCGCATACCATGCTTCAACCAACGCAGGCTTGATGCCTTCTTACCCTCAGGAGTCTTTGGTCCGGTGGACTTCTCCCACGGTTTCCATTTCTGGATCAGCAGTGCATCATTCATCTCCTGGAGTGAATCATTAGTTTGCATGAAGTCCACTGATTCAGAGCATCGGGCAATGATTCGTGCAGCGGAGAAACTGGGCATCAAGTTAGCTATCGCGAGTTGCTCCTCACGGGTCATGTCTTTCACCTTCCTGATCATGTTGACAGGGGGCATACTTTTGTCATTTCTGAATCCATGACACCGACCTTGGTGCTGGAAGTTCAGCTCCTGGAATGTGCGAATATATGTCCGCGTTGTGTTCGCCTTTCTGTACCGTCCATGTCTTGTCAATCTGATTTCTAAGTACCCGTTTGATTATCCGTTCCCCATGAATGGCAATCAGACTTTTAATAATATTGCTCTGGTTCATTGAGCCGTTCTTAGTCAATGTGAAAAAGATCTCGCGGATAACATCGGCTGTACGCATTGCCTCTCGTTTCTCTTTGCTTTCCGCAACCGTGTCCACCCATTCATCCGATACCGATACTTTGCGGTTATCCTCAACGTCAATAAGCCATGTGATCGGTTGCACCATTGCGCGGGACTTGCCGGAACTCCAACCTTGTTCGCTCCAATACAGACTTGTAGTGACTTCACCATAGTTACCTTTCATACCATGTAATAAAGCCAGTTCGTCAAAGTCAGACCTGAGATCGCCGGTTCCTTCATAAATCGGATAACCTTGTGCGTCCGGGTACTGACCTGTTGACCAGCAACATAGATAATGTTCATCTCATACGCTGCAATACTATGGGGTTGGATCACTCATGCAAGTAACCACCTCAGCGATGTCATACCATTCACTGTCTCAGTGGTGACCAGGCCATCCTCCAGGGCCGCCTCAATCGACTCCCAGGAGATGCCGTAAGAGTTGGCACGGTCACGCAGGATTGGCTCAGGCACCGCACCCTTTCCCAGTTGGGTACGGAGGAAGTTCGCGGTGGCATCTGACTTCTTGGGTAGGACGTGCCGACCATTGTCAATCTGGTCCTGGATCCATTGATCCACATCAAACTCAACCCAAGCAACGCAGGCACCGATACCCAGTTTGACCTGGACAGGGAATGTTCCTTCGGTCATGAGTTTGTAGAGTGCAGATCGTTTCAGGCCCGTTCTGGCCTCAACGGCCCTGCGTCGGAGCAACGCTGGTTGGAGTGTATTGGTGTTCATGCGCATCTCGATGTGTTGGATGCGTAGAGTCTGCCCTGTGGATGAACACAGTGGAACGTAGCAAAATAACTAATTAGAAACTTAGAATTCAGTTACTTAGAAGAATACTCATCATCAAATGCCTCTTTCAGTCCTGACAGATCTTTGAGGTTTGCTCTGACAAATGCTGCAACCTTGTCATACCTGGAGGTCGCAGTACCCTCTGGGTCGTGATCTTTACCATCTGCTAAGTTGAGTTCTTTGCTGACCAATTCGATTGCATTCTTCCTCGATTCTCCTGAGGCAACGCACTTGTTCACTCTTCGGTAGAGTTCGTAGTCTCGAAGGATACTGTTGCTCAGGTGGGGCATCTCTCCCAGGTTCCACAGTCTCGCTGCCTCACCACTCGCAGCGTACATGTACAAGGCAACTGCCAAGTAGGATGCTTCAGCTTTGTGAAGAGGTTCGTTCGCAACCAGTTTTCCTGCCAACTGTTCTGCCCATTTGTTCGCAGTGTCTGTGTCACCTTCCCTGATCTGAATACACCGACTCATCGCCTCATTCATCGTGGTTACCTCTTTCATGACCGGATACCCACTACGTTGCTGTCCTGGTTGCTCCCCAGGTTGTCCAGTCTGTCAGCCCATGCCTCCATCATCTTCCTGCGTTCTACCAACCTCTCAGATGCGTTGTAGGCAGCACGGACTTGGTTCTTGTCCTTGTGTGCAAGTTGGAGTTCAATCCGAGACTGTCCCAACCTGCTTCATGCAGTTGACCTGATGCCATGCCCCTGAATCCGTGTGCGGTCATTTGGTCTTTCCCGTAGTCCATCCTACGGAGAGCAGCATTGATGGTGTTCTCGGACAATGGTCGTTTGGCATCACGAACCGATGGGAACAGGTACTTACCTCTGCCCGTGACGGGTCGCAGTTCGTTCAGCACCTCGACTGCCTGAG
>CBDTVF010000152.1:0-7521 GCA_965363775.1 uncultured Gammaproteobacteria bacterium | reverse complement strand
CGCAAGATTTCAATTTTATTATCACGGACCCGATAAGGCAGGATATACGGTGTGTGATCGATAATAAGTTCCCTGGTATTGGGCACCCTGCCCAGGCGTCCGATACCCGGCTGTTCCATGAGTAGAGATACTTTATCTTTGATTTTATTGACAGTTTTCCAAGCTGCTTGTGGGTCCTCCTGGGCAATGTAGGACTGAACCAGGCGCAGATCCCAGACTGCTCTTTTAAACCAGACGAGCTTCATTAAAGAGGTGTTTCACCTTCATGGTCAGTTCCCCAGGTCTCCATCCAGGCCATTACACTATCGTTGTCAACAAATTGTTCATGGCCAGCATCGTCGGCTTCTGTTACTGCCTGTTTGATCTGCTGTACTTGCCACTCATTATTATCCAGGAATAATTTTAATGCCTGGGTGGCCAGGTATGCCTTTGAGCGATCGGTTGCCCCCGCTAATCTGGTCAGCCGGTTGCTGGTCTCATTATCCAGTCGAAGGGTCATCGTTGTACTCACTGTCATTCTCCTGCGTTCACATGCATTCAGTCTAGCATATTAACGATGGACTCGGAAATACTCGATTGTTGGCTCCAGGCTCTCATTCAGAGTAATGGCAGGGCGCGCCCCCCACGTCAGACCCCTCCAAATCGTCCCGCATCGTTACCCACGCGCAAACCACCAAATCGCCCCTACGTTACCCGCCCAACAGTGACTGAAAATACTCAATGGTTGGATTCAGGCCTTCATCTAATGAAATACCAGGGTTCCAACCCAGCTTTGCTTTCGCCTGGCCGATGTCTGGCCGCCTCTGTGTTGGATCATCCTGGGGTAAGGATTCATAAATAATACTCGAGGTGGAGTTGGTCATCTTGACCACTTTCTCAGCCAGTTCCTTGATGGTGAACTCATCGGGGTTACCCAGGTTTATTGGGCCGGTTAGCATTTCTTTCGAATTCATCAATTTAATCAGGCCTTCTACCAGGTCATCCACGAAGCAGAAAGAACGGGATTGACTGCCATCTCCGTAGATGGTGATGTTGTTGCCCTTTAAAGCCTGCACGATAAAGTTTGAAACCACCCGGCCATCATCCGGCAACATTTTCGGACCATAGGTATTGAAGATCCTGGCGACTTTTATTTTTGTTTTGTGTTGCCTGTGGTAATCAAAAAACAGGGTTTCGGCACAGCGTTTCCCTTCGTCATAGCACGAGCGGATACCGATGGGATTGACATTGCCCCAGTAGTGCTCTGTTTGTGGATGTTGATCCGGATCTCCGTAAACCTCGCTGGTGGAGGCCTGCAGTATTCTTGCACCGGTGCGTTTTGCCAGGCCCAGCATGTTGATGGCGCCATGTACGTTGGTTTTTGTTGTTTGCACAGGATCGCGTTGGTAATGGATGGGGGATGCCGGGCAAGCCATGTTGTAGATCTCGTCTATTTCGACGTAAAGAGGGAAGGTCACATCGTGACGCATGAGTTCGAAATTTGGGTTTTTCAGCAGGTGCGTTATGTTCTGACGGGTACTGGTGTAGAAGTTGTCCACGCACAATACATCATTACCTTCATTTAGTAGTCGTTCACACAAATGCGATCCAAGGAAGCCCGCGCCACCGGTTATCAGTATTCTCTTTGGGGTTGTTTTCACTTTTCCATTACCTCTTGATAGCCCGTTGGGGTGGTTAACTTGTTACCTGCCAAATACGGGATTCATTGGCTTTAAGCCCGTGCGTAATAAATTACGCACCCTGCGTCGGACAGCAGGTGCTTACCCGACCGTCCGTCGTCCTATCGCATGGCAGGTGAAACCCAGCTTCCGGGCATTTTCCTGTGGCCAGATATTCCTTCCATCAACCAACACTTTGGTGCGCATACCTGCGGCCAGTTTTTCGTAATCCGGTATCCAGTAAAGCTTCCACTCTGTAACCAGCACCAGGGCATCCGCGCCTGTTGCCGCATCGTATTGGTCATCATGTACCGAGAACCGGTCGTTATCACCATAAATCTTCAGAGCCTCTTCCATGGCTTCCGGATCGTGCGCCCGTACACTGGCACCTGCTTCAAGCAGAGCATCGATCAGCACCCGGCTGGGAGCCTCGCGCATATCATCGGTATTGGGTTTGAAGGATAAGCCCCAAATGGCGATGCATTTTCCATTCAACTGGCCATTAAAACCCTTGTTCAGCATTCCAAACAGGTGGGTTTTCTGACGCATGTTGACATCTTCAACAGCATCCAGAATTTTCGCTTCGAAGCCATGCTCTTTTGCAGTATGGCTCAAAGCTCTTACATCTTTAGGGAAACACGAACCCCCATAACCCGGACCAGCATAAATAAAGGCGTAACCAATACGCGGATCCGAACCTATGCCTTGACGTATGTGCTCTATATCTGCTCCAACCCGCTCTGCGATATTGGCCAGTTCATTCATCAGGCTGATTTTTGTTGCCAGCATGGCGTTGGCACTGTACTTGGTAAGCTCAGATGAGCGTACATCCATGAACAACATTTTTTCGTGGTTTCGATTGAAAGGAGTGTACATTTCCCTCAGCAATTCTTCGCTATGCTTGTTCTCAACGCCACACACGATTCGGTTGGGCTGCATGAAGTCCCTAATAGCTCCGCCTTCGGCCAGGAATTCGGGGTTGGAAGCCACGTTGAATGGTGTTTTTTCATCACGCAGATCGAGTTGCTCCTGGATCGCCAAACTTACACGGTCGCAGGTGCCGACGGGCACCGTGGACTTGACGATCACAAGCAGATGCTTTGTCAGGCATTTACCAATACCGGATGCCACAGCCAATACATGACCCAGGTCGGCAGAACCATCTTCTGAGGGTGGCGTGCCCACTGCAATCAACAGTGCTTCGGCATGATCGACCGCCTCTTCCAGAGAGGTGGTAAATGACAGGTGACCGCGTTCGTTATTGGCTACCAGCATTTCATCCAGGCCAGGTTCGTAGATTGGGGATATTCCCTTGCGTAGATTTTCAACGCGCCTGGCATCGATATCCATACACACGACATTGTGACCGGCTTCGGCAAAACCCGCGCCGCTGACCAGGCCCACATAGCCGGAGCCTATAATTGAGATTTTCACTTTAAAGGTCCCTTATTCTTTTGGATTAGTGGTCGTATTTTATCACTTTCAACTTGTCGGAAATAACATTGATTTGGTTTTTGGTGGGTGGTCCCGCTGTCCGTCAAATATCAAACTCATTCACTTATACCCGTGCGTAATGAATTACGCACCCTACGGTCCACGAGTTATGTTAACTCCGCCGCCACATCCCGCCCCAAAAAACGCCCATGTACCCAGCAGCGTCGCATGATGTACAGGTATACCAGGCCAAATGCTATGTAACCATAAAACATCAGGTATTCGGGCCAACCTTGTACCTGCCCTGCCAGGCCAACGGTGGTGGTGAAAAGCACCAACACGGCTATACCAAATATTGTCTGGTTTACGCTGAAACCGGCTTTCAGGAAAGCATGGTGCAGGTGATACTGATCAGCCTCCATGGAAGACCCGCCTTTTTTCCAGCGTTGTGTCATCAAGCGGATGGTGTCGACCAGTGGTACACCCAGTAACCAGACTGCGGTTATGGGTGCGAAGGCACGGTCGTCACCGTTACCGAGATCGACAAACTGCCATGCCAGTAGCAGACCCAGAAAAACGGAACCTGAGTCACCTAAAAATACCCGTGCTTTTTTGTTCCATGGAAAGCGTGCATTCAGCAAGAAAAACCCCGCTACGGCAGCGACCGTCAGTGACAGCATGCCAGCATTGAAACTGTGCCCAGCCCGCAGTGCCAGCCAGGCCATGGCTGAGCCAGCGATCATGAATATCATGGATGAAAGGCCGTCAATGCCGTCCATCATGTTGAAGGCGTTGATAACACCCAGTGCAGCGAAAATGGTGATGGGTATGCTAAGCCAGCCCAGTTGGAAGACGCCATTCCACATTAAAGAGCCAAAATCGGTTAGTACAACACCGCTGGCGAAAATCATGATGCAGCAGGCGAGTATCTGGACGATAAAACGGGTGCGTGGGCTTAGCTCGTGCAGATCATCGAGCATGCCGGTGATTAGCATTAATCCACATGCTGCCAATAGGGGAAGTGCTTCGGAAGTGTATGGCGTGGCCAGGCTTACTGCCACGACCAAAGCGATAAATACTGCCGTGCCACCGACCAATGGTGTGGGTGTGCGATGTACTTTACGGTCGGAAGGATGGTCCAGCAAACCGATACGCTGGGCCAAAGGTCTGAGTAACAGACACAGCAATAATGAGATACCGGATGTAACTAACAATATGGTCAATGGTTCAAATCCCAGTAGGAGGTGCCTCTTGTTGAGGCATATTGGAAAAATGCATCCATGGCCCTTGAGGCTTCTTTTTTACAGGCTTCAATAGTAGCTTAAAAGCATTGTTCTTACTAAATTAGAAGCGGCTTTCAGCAATATATATTTTTAATATTACAAGTTAACCACCGTAGGGTGGGTAACTTGTTACCCACGGGTTTAATGCTTGGAATAAACACCGGCCTCGATCACCACCGACCGCGTGGGTAATAAATTACCCACCCTACACGCGATTTATCACCACCGTCCGCGTGGGTAATAACACCCACCCAACACACGATTTATTACCACCGTCGCGTGGGTAATAACACCCACCCCAATTGTTTGACCACCACCCGTGGCCAATACACACACCAACATCACGGCCGATAAGCCTTTTTCTTAATCGCCATGGTCGGCCACAAAGCATGTGCCAATGCCTGCCGCATCAGTTCCTCATCAGGTGCGGGATCCGGTCTGAGCTGACCACCCGGCTCATATAAATATGACTGCGTCGGCAGACTTCGCTGCAACACAATCAGCTTTCCGGGTACCAGCCAGCCCTGGGTATCATGGAACTGCATCTGCGCACGGTTCGCACCGTTAAAATATTCAGGCCTGGTCAGGTCATAGCCAATGGCGGGATGTTCACCATCGACACCAATCAATGAAAGCAGGGTCGGCAACAGATCGATCTGACTACTGATACCACTTATCCGCCGGGGCTCTATACCATTACCCAAAATAACCCCGGGAACATGAAACCGCTCAACCGGGATCAGGTTAGCGCCTTTAACACGGGAATTGTGGTCTGAGACCACCAGGAATACCGTATTTTCGTAATAATCAGATGACCGGGCCAGCTCCAGAAACCTGCCCAGTGCGTAATCAGCATAAGCCACCGCCGTCTCCCTGGGGCCATCGGGACCGGTCCTGGTTGCAACCTTGCCAGCAGGTATTTCAAACGGCTTGTGGTTACTGGATGTAAACACCAGGCTAAAAAACGGCTGATCCCCTTTTGTGCTGAAATACTCATGCGCCTTCAGAAAAAGGTCTTCATCCGAAACACCCCAGGTGGCCACAAACCCGGGGTCTTCATAATCTTTCTGATCGATAACCGTCTGAAAACCATTGTTCAAGAAGAAACGCCGCATATTGTCAAAATGCGCTGATCCGCCATAGATAAAACTGGTCTGGAAGTTCTGCTCGCCCAACAAACTGGCAATGGTGAAAAAATCTCTCTGAGTTTCGGCCAGTTTCACCACGCTGCGTTTGGTGGTGGGGGGAAAGCCTGAAATGACTGCCTCAATACCACGTACAGAACGCGTACCGGTGGCATAGAGTTGCTCAAACCAGATACCCTCTTTAGCCAGGCCATCGAGCACCGGTGTCAAATCTTCACCGCCCAGGCTACCGACAAACTCGGCACCGAGGCTTTCCTGCAAGATGATCACCAGGTTCAGTGGCTGGTCCAGCCTCCGCGTCGCAGTTTGCTGATGCCGGGTGGGTGCATCGCTTTGCAGGTCGACAACATCCGTCAGGCCGGCTTTTTCAGTCACGATACGCAGCACATCTGCGTCATTCATTTTTCCGTAATTTGCGTTGCCAGTTCTGGAATCACGGTTTTGCTCATAAATTGCGTAGATCAGGGTATAGGGTGAGTTCAGGGCTAGCTGGTTGACCATTGAGTCGGTGGTGAAAGCAACGGTGCTGGGGTTGACCGGGTGATGATCTGTCGTGGAACGAATCATTGCAAAGATCATTACCACCAGTATTGGCATGAGAAACAGGGCACCGAAAAACCGATGGCCGGGTGTGGTTTGTTTTGCGCTTCGGGACAAGCGCCAGGCGAACAGACCGGAAGCCACAGTAATAACAGCTATCAACACCATCAACAGGCCATATGAGGCCATTAACATGGAGAATATTTCACGCGGGTACTTCAGGTATTCAACATAGATGTAGTTCGGCCGCGCGTCGTATTGATCAATATAGGGAATGGTTCCCAGCTCCACCCACATCACGTACAAAGTCACTGCCAACAGGTAAAAGCGCAACGCGGATACCCCGAACTTACGCCCCGATAACCACGGTGCAGCCAGCAAGGCCGGACCCAGTAGCATGCCCATCAGGACGAGATCAAACCGGATACCCTGCAATAAGATAAACCCGGTGCCCCCGGTGGGTGCCACTCGATCCCAAAACCAGCCGATCAGCACGATGCGGGATAGGGTCAATACCAACAAAAGAAACCCGAGCACCCTCGCTGGCGCTGCCAGGGATTTAATGGCGGTTGTGAAACTTGATATCAGCATTTAGATTTCTTCGGGGGATCTGGTAAAACGAAAATAAGCGAATTTCTGCTGCTTGCCTGCAGGGGTAATATGTTTTTCATGTCCTGTCTCTACCAGCTCAAAGCCCGGCCCCAGCGTTGTTTTCATTTTGTCTGCGTCATATTGAACAATATCAAGCCCGCTGCATTTTACCGGACCGTCGATGGCAAAGGCCATAATAATAAGATGACCACCTGGTTCCAGCGCCTTTTTAAGCACGCCAACGTAGCTGTCCCGGTCTGCTTCGGAAGTTAAAAAATGAAACACCGCCCGGTCGTGCCACAGCGCAAACTGCTTTGGTGGTCTAAAACTGGTTACGTCTGCTTCATACCAATTTACCGCGCATGCTTTATCCGCCAGCCTGTCTTTAGCATGAGCAAGCGCACTCGCTGATACATCAAGAACCCCAGTATCGGTATAACCTGCCTCACAAAGCCTATCCACCAGCAAAGATGCACCCCCACCGACATCAATAATCGGCGCATCAAGCGCAATCCGGGTCTTTTCAATCAGCCGCAACGATAAAGCCGGATTCTGTTGAAACCAACTCACCTCAAGCGGTGATTTATCCCGATAAACCTTTTCCCAGTGATTTTTCCGATCCGTCATACGAAAGCCCTTAACGTAACCAGTAATTATACCAATCGTTCGGGGTGTAATTCATTACAGATGGAACGATTGGTACATGACGGGCGGGATATATATATTTGACGCACGGTGCGGTGCCACTACGCACGATCAACCGGGGGTGAAAACATAATTACGCGCAAATGACGTAGGGTGGGTAACTTGTTACCCACGTTTGTCCTATCGTTTGATCGCCAACTCGTGGGTAACAAGTTACCCACCTTA
>CBDTVF010000151.1:0-7533 GCA_965363775.1 uncultured Gammaproteobacteria bacterium | reverse complement strand
GATGCCAATGATGTAATTCGTTTAAAGAATAATGCCTTGTCTTCATTAGACAAGATCCAGGCTAACTATGAGGCGATGGCCAATGGTTTGGGCAATTATATGGAAAGCATGAACAACGACGTCTTTCAACGCTGGCAAGAAGACTCCGCCAAATCCGACACACGCTACCTGTTCATCGGTGAAGGGCGACCTGAAGAAGCAAAGCAGGTGTTTAACGAAAACCGTGCGATGGTTAATTCCGCGATTTACCTGGAACAGGCACTGGGTAGAGATTCATCCGAAGCAGAGGCTGTGCTGGCAAAACTGGACCAGGCCGAAGCTGACTTCGATCGAAAGGCGCAGATTGCACTGGCGAGCTCCAAATTGCCTGAGCCCGCTTCCGACAACAAGCAAATGTTGAAAATTGCTGAGCAGATATTGTCAAAACCCAGCTATGAATTTGGCCAGCATGGAAAGATCATTCTCACGACCTCTGAAGTTGTTGAACGCGAGCGGAAGGACAGCGAAATTGATATCGATGATGCAGATTTGTCAACCAGTGGTGACCTGACTTTCTCCGGCACACAAACCACATGGACTTATGCCTGGAAGGAGTTCAAGTTTGCCACCCCGCTCAAGGAAACCGACAGTGACACCTGGTACATCTGGTGGATCACCGCAAAGAATTTCTCTTCAGGGGGATCAAGAACACCTCTGAACCAGTGGATATCCGGTGAAGCAACAAAAGGCAACCCTATTCTGCCGGAGAATATGTGAATTCAGAAGTGTCTCTCATAATGCCCTCATTGTGGTAGGGGTTATGAAATAATGCGCGTATCCTGGCCAGTGGTGAGTGCTCCGGTAATAGCTCAACAATGATGGTGCGATTAGCCGGCACTGTTGCAATATCATGGCTGACGACAAACTCTATGGAGTTTTTTGTTGCCTCACGAAACATCTGCAACAATTCCTGGCGATTGCCGGCACGGCCGAATTTATTGGGAACCGAGGCAACCGGCAGCACATGTTCACGTATAAAAGTGGCCAGTTCACGCATCTGTTTTGTTGTTTGATCGAGCTCATTACGAAATACCTCGACATCCATGTGAACTCCAACCAGTCTGAAACACGCTGATCGGAAAAATCCTCAAAACGCAACGCTGCCATTTTTTGGCCCTGGCCAAACGCTGAGCTTGGATAGAAATCAGTCCACCGGTCGATGTAGGAATCAATCAGATCTAACGCAACACAAATATTTCACCAAAAAGTGATCATGCCGTGGCACTATTCAACACGGTAGGAATAACCCGATATATTACGGGTTATTTTTGTTTAATAAGCTGGGGAATGACCTGCGCATTGATTTTATAGATATTTTACTCTTTGGCCTTGTTTTCAGTGCCGCTATGTTCGCGGGTTTTCCGCAGGGCACTTTTCCACATACGTTCTTCACTTTTCTTGCGCCAATAAACTCCTAGTCCAAACAGCACTGCGATGATTGGCAATGCGAGAATACTCATTACCCTTGGATTCATATCACTCATAGAGCGCATGACATCAGTGAAACCGACAGATGCGTTGTGGAAAATCACAGCCAATCCCGCGACAAAGATCACGACAAAAATACCCGCCAATACATACTTGTTCATAAGTACATTTTAAGACCTCATCACCCTCAGCAAAAGTGCGAAACTGAAACCATTCACAAAAAAGCTGCAACCAGGTGGTTCAATGGGGTGCAATAACCAACCGAAGTTCCGACATCCATACTACCTACACAGGGCAGTCATGGGATATTCTAATCAATGAGGGAAGCTAAAATAGGCAAGCTACATGTTTCTACATGGATTGCGAATAGAGAATTATCGTGCCATTCAGAAAGCGTTCATTAATTTTGATGATGGTACGGCGCTGATCGGCGAAAATGACTGTGGAATCTCCAGTGTGCTTGATGCCCTGGAGCTGGCCCTGGGGCATGAGGATGGGCCGCTGACCCTGCCTTCCTACCTGTTCCATCATGTTGCAGGCTCGAACAAACCCAACGGCCCCATTCAGCTGCAGTTACGTTTTCGTGAGAGCCAACCAGGGGAATGGGAGACTGAGACTTACGCACCGTTTTCCGCTGTTCTTTCCCAAGACAGTGATCGGCATCGGGAACTCTGGTATGAAATCCGCATTAAGCCAGAGCAGAGTGGTGCAAGCAAAGCAGAATTCAGACTACGGTCGCCAGGCAACAAGGCAAAATCCTCTGATCCCGGGCTGATCAGGCTGCTTCGTCAACTCAACCCGGTCGTCCGGGTGTCGGCAGGCATGTTAACCGGACATGGGCGTCCTTCTTCAGAAAAAGGTGTGCAAAGGTCTGATATGCAATCGTTCGCGCCGGAAATTGCAACACTGGTCGAACGCATCAACAAAGCTGTGGATTCAAGACTTTCCGGCCGCAGCCTGGATTTGAAAGCAGACCTGGAAGACGGACTCTCGGCGGCGTTTGGCATGATTGAGATGGATACTTTCAAGTTGGGAAAACGGGAATCCGGATTGTCGCGCACGGTGGGTGAAATTGTCGGCTGGAGACCTTCTGGAACCAGTCAATTGGGATCAACCCAACTGCATTCACCCAACAGTGCGCCTGAACGATTGGGAATACTTCTTTTGATCGGAGCATTGCTGCGGGCCCGGCCAACCGGCATTATCCCGGATGCCGATCCACTCTGGATCATTGAGGAACCCGAAGCGCACCTGCACCCGATCACGCTGACCTCCGTTGCCATGTTTGTAAATCTCATTCAAAGGCAAAAAATCATTACCACTTATTCTGGTGATCTGCTGTCGATCATACCTTTGAAACAGGTCCGGCGACTGGTCCGGCACGAAGGCGTTCTGTATGAAAAGCGGGTTCGGGGCAATTCACTGTCGCGTAGCGAGTTGCGACGTTTTCACTACCACCTACGATCCCGCTTTGGTGTTGCCAGCTTTGCGCGGCTCTGGCTACTGGTAGAGGGCGAGTCCGAGTACTGGCTAATCCCGCAAATCGCCCGCCTGATGGGTTACGAGTTCGATCTGGAAGGAATTGCCTGCGTGGAATTCGCACAATGCGGACTGGACCCGCTCATCAAGGTGGCCAGGGAACTGGGCATCGAATGGCATGTACTGACCGATGGCGATACTGCGGGTGAGAATTATGGCAATACCGCTCGTGGATATTTTGAAAACGGTAATGACATCGAGCGACTGACGGTATTGACAGAAAAGGACATCGAGCACTGTTTCTGGCAATTCGGCTACGATGAGGTTTACAAAAAGCACTCCGGGCTTAAAGGCCAGCAACTCAAGGGATTATCACCCAAAAAAATAATTCAGATGGCCGTGCGCAAGCGATCCAAGCCGTTTCTTGCCCTCAGTATCGTGGAAGCCATAGCGACAGAGGGTTCAGCCGGCATTCCGCAGACTTTACAGGACATAATTCATGCCTGCGTTGATCTCGCCCGGAGTTCACCCGCTCGCCTGGTGGCTAAATAATCGTTCAAACGATTAGAAAAAATCGGTTAACGCAATCCCAATACCAATTCTGTTCACACGCTGGTTATAGTCGATGAGACTTTCTCCATAACCCCTGAAATACTGGACATAACCTTTCAGGTAGGGGTAGCTGCCAAGGGGAAAACTCCAACCCAGCTCAAAAGCGCCCCGTTCAAAACCGGATTCGAGATTGTTACGCGTCATCGCGGTGAATACGTGGTCATTCCATTTGTAGCCGGCACGTAATTCGTAATGGCCGAGGTAATCGGTAATATCAGGATTGTCATCATCTTCTGCATCTTCAGAAATCCTGATCCAGGGTTTGAAGCCCAATGCAAAATTACCCCTCGCGAAAACAAAATTAGCATAGACACGGTTCCAGCTTCGGGAAAGCACCCCGGCACGTCCATTCGACTGGTGCACAATCCCGACCGCATTGGCTACATTCCTGAATCCAAGAATTTCCCAACCGGGTGTGAACTGAAGCCATGCCTCAGGTTCATGATTGGTTTCCCTGAACGGAGCTGAAATACCGGGGCTGTAAACCTGCCAGAATGACCGGTTGGTATAGGCTGCATAGACATCAAAGGTATTGAATACATCAAGTGCCAGCGGTACTTTCAAACTGATCTGGAACTGGGCTTCGACATCCTTGAACTCTATGGATGGATCATCGTATTGTTCCTGAAAATACCTGGAGCTATAGCCATCTGAATTGTAAGCACCCGCTAGAAAATAATTGGGTTTATGAGACATCAGGGTAAATGGTTGGAGTGCGTTTTCTTTGTCCGCTCGTAGACGTTTACTGGTTGATGGAGTTTGTACGGTTTGTGCTGATTGTGGCGCTTCTTCCATTTGGGGTGTACACAGTGCGCGCAATTCACCCACGGTCGTGGAGTCACTGGCCTGCTCCATCTTTTCTGACATGCAAGTGGTCAGAACACTGGCCAAGCTCAGCCCCGGTGTTACAAAACCCGTCAGTATCACAATCACCAGGTACAAACGAATGAGCCGCCGGGCAAGCAGCCCGGTTCCAGATCTGGAATATTTCATTGCTTTTGCTTTTCCTTATGAATTTTCTAATTTTATTTGATACTTCACCCAGTCGTATCACTCTCGAACAGAATTTATTGAATCAGGAGGCTCGTAATTATTTTCGGGGCTTTCCGCTTCGATAAAAACACGTTTGATACGTGAGTCTGTGGCTTTGATCTGCCGGGTAAAACTGGTCACGGCTGTTTCTATCTGCCCGGCGAGCAGGGTATTGATAAAGTCCGCTGAAATGGTAACGATGATGAACTCAGGTCCCATATGCAAGGTGGCCACTTCATTGACGGTTCGCACTCTGTCATCCACCTCCAGAATTGCGCTGATTCCCGCCACAACTTCAGGATCGGCACTTTCACCTATCAGCAGGCTTTTACTTTCGATGGCCAGGATTATCGCAGTCAGAACGAGAACCACACCAATACCGATGGATGCCAGGGCATCAAACAATGGGTTGCCGGTCACTTGATACAACAGCAAACCACCCATGGCAATCAACAAACCGAGCAGGGCGGCCGTATCCTCGAATATAACAACGAACAATGTTGGATCTTTGCCACCGACGATTGCCCTGATGATGCTCCGTGATCCCCGGCTGAGATTGAACTCCTTAAAAGCCACCCATAATGCAGCACCCTCAAAAACCATCGCGAAACCAAGCACAACATAGTTGATCAGAAAATTGTTGATGGTCGTGGGGTGTGCCAGGTGGCTCCAGCCTTTGTAAATGGACACCGTGCCACCCAGTGCGAATATCAGCATCGCAACCACAAAACTCCAAAAATAGATTTCCTTGCCATGCCCAAATGGGAACTCAGCACTTGCCGGAGTTTTTGCCTTCCTTAACCCATACAGAAGAAGCACCTGGTTTCCCGTATCAACCAGGGAGTGAATTCCTTCGCTCAGCATCGCGGAGCTACCCGTATGAACCGCTGCCGCAAACTTGGTCACAGCGATCATTGAATTGCCGATGAGCGCTGCATAAATTGCTTTTTTTGAAGAACCAGCCACGTTTGCATGACTCCTTTTTTATTTGGTTGCTGTTGTGCCGTGTATTATGCTGCTATTTTCCTTTAACGCAAAAGCTGAAATAGGTATTCATAATAGACTCATGGCTGATCAAAACATCCTGTTCATTTTGCTTTTCTTCGTATTTGCGCTTCTGATCTGGGGTCGCTGGCGCTACGACTTGATCGCATTTTCTGCACTGTTGGTTGCCGCAGCCGCTGGCGTCATCCCCATGGGTGATGTGTTCTCGGGGTTCGGGCACCCTGCTGTTGTCATCGTTGCGCTGGTGTTGATTGTCAGCAAGGGCCTTTCCAACTCCGGCGCCATCGAGCTACTTTCACGCTATCTTATAGTTGGCTCACGAAAACTCAGCACTCATATCGGCATTATGGCCGGTTTTGCCGCCGTACTGTCAGCCATCATGAATAACGTTGCCGCCCTGGCACTGCTGATGCCTTTGGACATGCAGGCTGCAAACAAGGCCAAACGCAGCCCGGCCCTGAGCCTCATGCCACTTTCTTTCGCTTCAATCCTGGGTGGAATGATCACGCTGATCGGCACACCACCCAACATCGTAGTCGCTGAATACAGGGGCAGTGTGCTCGGCGAGCCTTACAAAATGTTTGATTTCGCACCAGTGGGTCTGGCAGTTGCGATCATTGGTGTGGCCTATGTTGCGCTGATTGGCTGGCGGTTGATTCCGGTTGCACGTGGCAAACACAACTCTGCGGGTGAATTGTTCAAACTCGATGACTACCTTGCCGAGGTAAAAGTAGCTGATGAATCCCCGGCCATTGGTCAGAAAGTGCGTGATCTGGATGAAATTACCGCAGAGCACGAGGTCGAGATCATCGGTCTGGTCAGGCGTGGAGAGCGTCAACCGGGAATGGCGCGTCGGGTAGAGATTCGTAAAAATGATGTGCTGGTGTTGAGTGCCAAACCCGAGGGGATCGAAGCCATCGTAGGCGCCCTGGGGCTTCAATACGCCGGCAAAAATAGCAACGAAGACAGCGTTTTTAAATCCAATGACACGTCGTTGCTGGAGGTCGTGGTACCTCAAGGCGCCCGTATTGATGGCCGTTCGGCCCGTTCTTTACGCTTGATGTATCGACACGGTGTAACCCTGTTAGGAGTTTCGCGCCAGGGCAAACGATTTACCAACCGGGTACAGGAACTGGAAATAGAGGCTGGCGATATCCTGTTGTTACTTGGTAATAACGAACAATTGGAAGACATTACCAACTGGCTGGGTTGCCTGCCGCTGGCTGAACGCGGATTGCAAGTCACGCAACGCAAGAAAGCAGGGCTGGCCGTTTCAATTTTTGCGGGCGCTGTAATGCTGGCCAGTATCGGTGTGCTGTATTTGCCGGTCGCACTGGGTATCGCGGTGGTGTTGATGGTATTGACCGGTATCATGCCCCTTCGGCAGATCTATCAGTCTGTCGAGTGGTCGGTCATTGTTTTGCTGGGTTCGATGATACCGATCGGTGTCGCCCTGGAATCCAGCGGCGGCACTGCCATGATTGCCTCCGGCATCGTAACTGCGGCATCTGACCTGTCACCCGCTGCCGTGATGGTGATACTCATGATTGTCACAATGACTTTATCGGATGTGATGAATAATGTTGCAACCGCTGTGATCGCTGCACCCATTGGGTTCAATATTGCCAACACGCTGGGTGTGAACCCGGATCCTTTCCTGATGTGCGTGGCAGTAGCCGCGAGTTGTGCATTCCTGACCCCGATCGGGCACAAGAACAACACCCTGATCCTGGGTCCGGGAGGCTATCGCTTCGGTGACTACTGGCGGATGGGATTGCCGCTGGAGATTCTCGTGATTATTATTGGTGCGCCCATGATCCTGTGGGTTTGGCCACTTTGAATTGAAATGAATCTCCGCACCAAATTTTGGCCTGCAGTGATCCTGCTCCTGTTACTCAGTTTGGTGGGCACCTGCCAGGGAGGAGAAGACCCGGACCC
>CBDTVF010000150.1:0-7604 GCA_965363775.1 uncultured Gammaproteobacteria bacterium | reverse complement strand
GCCCCGGCCCAGGACTTACACTTATGATTAAATAGCGTCATCAAACAAAGAATTACAAACCATGGAGTTCAGGCAATGAGTTTTTCCGGCCACAAGTCATTCATCAAAGTGATGCTGATCAGTATCATTTCTGTATTAATGAGCGCACAACTAACGGGTTGTGCCAGCGATAGCTATGCATCCAAAGGTGCCAAACAGGGTGCGGTTCAGGGGGCTGCGGCTGGTGCAGTGGGTGGCCTTGTCAGTGCCTTGATATTCGGTGGCGACCCATTGGATCGGGCTGCACGAGGAGCGGTGTACGGCGGCACTGCAGGGGCTGTAGCCGGCGGCATCTCCGGTAGCAGGGTGGACAAACAAGTACAGGCGCAGTCACAGGCAAATGCACAGGCGCAGACTCAAGCGCAGCAGAAAGCGGATCTTGAAGCTCTGAAAAAAGAAATTGGCAGGCCCGCCTTCAATGGCTTGGCAGCTCTGGCCGAATGCCGACACGATGTAACTTTAGAGAAAGCCAGAAAAGCCCAGAAGTCTAAAAACCCTGATTATCGCCTTGCAGGTCTATGGTTGGAAGTGCTCGCCTATGCTGATTCGCGTCAGGAAGAACATGCCAGCAGCCTGTTACCCGTCATTGTCAAAGAAGAACAGTACATCAAAACCCAGGCCGAGGCTGAGCAGGCCGTGCGGGAAGCCTTGGGAGAACTAACTGTCATCCGCAGGGAATACAATCTTCCATTGGTCTGCGCTGCGTAAGAGCCGTTTTCACCCAGGGCAGCAAATATCGTGACCAAATCAAGTTTTCTCATGGTCTAGTTCACTCTTTTAAGTTTGAATAATGCTATTAAGTGCGACCAGCATATGCCTGAAAAGCCATCCCGGTTTCACTAGCCCTGACATTTCGAGGTGGAAAACCGTAGTACTTTTTGAAGGCGCGGCTGAATGGGCCGGGCTGGGCGTAATCAAGCAAAAATGCGATTTCCTGGATTGAAAGCGGTGTGGATTCAAGATAATGACGTGCGAGGTTCATACGCGTTTCGAGTACGATGCTCTTATATGATGTGTCGGCACGATACAGACGTTTGCGTAATTGGGACGTAGACATCAGCAGTTCTTCTGCGGCCTCTTCAAGTCTCAACATCCGTTTACCAGGACGGCTCAACAATAAACTACGAACCGCCCTGGGTGTATCCATACGCATGTTGCGACCCGGACCCAAAATACGTTCACAAACTGCAGCAGCAACACCCGACATGACTGAGTTGGCCGAAGCAACCGGTAGTTCCAGCCATTGCTGTGGGATTCTCAACTCGCTTTTCTCAGCATCAAAAATTACTTCACAAGGAGCAAACACCTCCTGGTAGGTGTCTGAGTATTCCGGAGGAGAAAAAGCAAAATGAACACTCGAGCCCGTTAAATCCGCTTCCGGGCCCAGAAGCAGTTCAATGGCATGCCAATTGCCACCGATACAATCTTCGGCAATGTTCCGAAAACTTTGCATATGTTGACGCCGTGGAACGGGGCTTACACAAAAGTAGCCATTCTTAACTTCAACTATTTCCACAAATCTGTCAGAAGTCAGGTCCTGATAACGGAATAGTACTTTCAGGGCATTTCCGAGTGTATCGCAACTAAGGGCGGCATAACCCATCAAACCCAGATCAAGCAACTCGGTAGATTTGAGCATTCTCAGTGTCAGGTCAGGAACCTCACGACTGGCAAGACTAACAACAACATCAAGGTGATTATTCGATAGATATTTATCTGATTGGAGATCGGCCGTAGACAGACCTGCACGCTCCATTGCCCTGACAAATAGAAACGGGTGGTTTTCCCGCAGGATATCCTGGATATGTCGTAGCCAGTTAGCCACGATGTGGCTTTCTTCATCCTGTCTTGTGGGGGTGTCGGGGTGGTACTCAGTCATTCGTAAATACTCGACTCATGTTATCAAGCGGATTCGGTTTAAAACTATCTATTAACACATTAAAAATATGATTAGTGGTTCAGCATAGTCACACTGCATCTTGATTTCCACGACTCATCGGGTAAATCACCAAGCGAGACTTTGTTTCAAAACTCACGGCTCCCAAATTTCTTTCATATAAGATCAATTCTCAGTTGCTTTGGACCCCATGCGCAAGGCGAAAAAACCGGCTACCAAGGATACCAGAACGGAAAAGCCACCAGTCATCAAAACAACCGTAAACTCCTGGCTGGCGCTCAACAGGCCGCTGATCGCAGGGGCGGCCATCACACCGATGCCCATAGCCGGCACGCTTAGAACCACGTACCTTCCATCCATGTCCAGGTTGGCGACAATAGTTACCACGTAGCTAATCCCCAGGCCAACCGAAAAAGTAAACAGACATGCACCGATTGCATAATTAAGCAAGGTGGTGCCACTGGCTAACAAGGTAAGCGCCAGCAAGAATACCGTGACTGCTCCGGCAAATGGTCTGCCAGAACCAAACCTACCACCCATCACAACTGCGCAGAGAGAACCCAGCACGGCGAACAGCAGGGTCAGTGAAAGTACATTTCCAACCATAACAGATTCGAATCCAGCTGAACTCGCCATCCGTTCAAGGAAAGCCCAGATCATGGTCGCACTGAAGATAAAAAACATCACGGCAAACAGGGCTATCCAGATTGACAGGCGCAATTGCGATGACATGGCTATTGACCCGTCACCCTGCTCAGGGTGTTTGTGACCAG
Source organism: uncultured Gammaproteobacteria bacterium (assembly GCA_965363775.1). Lineage (GTDB taxonomy): Bacteria > Pseudomonadota > Gammaproteobacteria > Xanthomonadales > SZUA-36 > SZUA-36. The sequence goes on along the minus strand of CBDTVF010000150.1, from coordinate 4,895 downwards.
AGGCTGGTAACCAAGTGAGTGCAGGCATGAGCAATAAAACTGTCAAAGCCATAGCCATCATCAAACCCATGAATCCAAAGCGCGAAATGAAAGTAGCGGGCAAAATCAGTAGTAAAAGAGCACCCAGCATTGCCTCGGCACTGACTTTCAAGCCATACCAGCGGGCCGGGTTATTTGTGTCACCTAATATCGTCGCGCCAATTCCATAGACAATACTGAGTGAACCGCCGGCTACAAAAATGCACAGCATTAACAAACCATGGCTCCGGGAAAAACCAGTCAAGAGTAGTGCCAAACAGGCGATGGCCAATGCAAGCAGGGATGTAGTCTTCCAATTAACCCGCCTGATCCAGAAAAAAGCTGTAATGGTGGTTACCGTATAACCGGCAAAAAACGCCGAGCTGAGTAAACCGACACTCTCATTGTCCAGTCCCCGGTAGTCCTGCGCTGTACCCACGAACAACGGCAACAGGTTATAAAACATGGCGCCAAGAACTGACAAGACCACGGCTGCCAAGATGACACGCCCGTGATTTATTTGCTCACCACTCATATGACTGGTACCCGCTACCCATTGATTTTCTTTAAGCCCAAGCTGTTAATCACGCAGGGAATAGTACGACAATCACAAGCCCAACGCTGAGTGACGTATCATTTTAAACGGTCAAGACTGAGCGGGCACACGCATGTACCAACGGGGGAATGCTGTTATTATCCCCCTACACAGTTAATGGAAGAAAAAAGGCAACCGGCTATACGGTTGCACGAAGCAGTAGATTATAATCTTGCCATTAACCTGACATTTCAATCTGGAGATCCAAATGAACCAATCAGACAGCAACTCGAAACCAACTCGTCGGTTCGGTCGCAGTATTACACTTATCACCTCCATCATGACCATTCTTTTACTGACAGCCTGTGGTAGTACCAAGGTTTATAACAACGACAAAACCGTCGTATACCGTGAAGCCGTCTACAACATTTCCAAGGTAAAAACAATTACTTCCAAGACGACTGGCAAACTTGCAGATGACAGTAGCGTCAACCTGGCCGGTGCTGACAAAAAGAAAATCGAAGCCTACCTGAAACAGGGGCCGATGTATGTGAGAATGGCTTTCGGTCTGGACGAACAGGAAATGCTGTACCGCGCAAGCTCGGTAACGAAGTGGAGTGAGTACAACAGCATGCTCAAGAGTTTTGAAAGTGCCAAAAAGCAAATCACATCATTAATGGGTGACAAGAAGAAGATGCAGTTGAAATTGAAGTAGACCAGGCATCAATTCATACAATCTGCACCCGGTTAATCCGGGTGTATAATGAATTCTATAGCTAGTTTTGATACCCGATGATCATTATTTTTCCGGAGAAAAAAATGAAATATTTCTTTAAGACCCTCACAGCACTAATCGCAGTCTCGTTGATGACAGCCTGCGCTTCCACCACTAACATCCAGTCCGACTATGACCGCAGCGTGGATTTCAGCCAGTTTAAAACCTATGGTTATTACACCCCCATGGGTATCGAAAATCCCAATTATTCCAGTCTGCTTGGACAGATGTTTCGCGACGCAATTGACGCCCAAATGAAACCAAAGGGTTACGTCCTGTCTGATAATCCCGACCTGCTGATCAATGTCTCTGCGCGTATGGAGGACAAGACCCAGGTGAGGACGTATTCAGACCCAGGGTATGGTGGCGGTTATTATGGTTACCGTGGCGGAATGTATAATACCTGGGGCGGTTATGGATATGGAACCAGCACCCATGTCAGTCAATATACCGAAGGCACCATCAATATCGATATGGTTGATATCGATCAAAAACGCATGGTCTGGGAAGGCATTGCGATTGGTCGTGTGGACAAAAAAGACAAGAACGACAACTTGCGTCAGGACATCATGGATGGCGTAGCAGAAATGTTTCTAAACTATCCGTTCCGTGCAGGTCAGTAATTTGATCTGAATTTTCTGCGTTAGTGTTAAACAAAAAAACCCGGCTAACCGCCGGGTTTTTTTGTCGCTATTTCACCAAAGCAGGCAAAAAGAGCAGGCTGAGAAACCAGGAGTAATATAGTTTTATGGAGATTTGGGCTGTCCTGTTACCCATTCTGTTGACGGACGTGGTGAACCCCGTGCTGTTCGCCTTCCTGGTTTACGCCGCCAGTACGAACCGGCCTATTCTGCTCAGTAGTTCCATGTTGCTGGGGCACACCATGGCCTATTTCAGTGCCGGTGTCGGACTCGCTCTGTTCATGGAAAAGATCACGGACTACCTGTCGACGCCACATACCATCGATTTCATCATCCAGTTAATCCTGGGGGCCGTGCTGGTTTGGCTGGCATTTCAGGCACGGAAAGATCCGGGCAAGCGGCCAGATGAAAGTGCACCGCAACTAACCGTTTTGAGCGCATTCTCTTTTGGTGCCATGGTCAATTTTATCGGTATTCCATTTGCAGTTCCCTATTTCGCGGCCATCGACCAGATTTTGAAGACCGATTTTACGGCGATGCAAGTGGTGACTGTATTGCTGGGATATAATCTGATTTATGCAGTGCCATTTGCCATCGTCCCGGTCCTTTCCGCGATTATGGGCAAAAATGCACAGCCGCTTCTAGCCAGGGTCAATGCCGGTCTGGAGCGTGCCAGTACCATCCTGATGCCGTTGCTTCTGGGTCTCCTTGGGCTCGCTTTGCTACTCGATGCGGCCAGCTATTTCATCAGGGGTACGTCACTTTTCTAAGCGGGGGTAGACTAATGTGTACCTCTACGTTTACATAGCATTCAGCACCCGGAAGGCAATCAGAATATCCAGGGTGGGTGATCTGTCCATGCTCCAAACCGTTTGGTGGGTAGCAAGTTGTGCACCCTACTTTAATGATCAGATTTCCGCTTCTTCCCAGTAGACTCCAGCTGCTCTCTGGACTTCTTTAACGCATCCCCACAGGGGTCTTTACTACTCAAATACCGGTCTGCAAGAGACTTGACCAATAGTGAAATACCCACTGTCGCTACCGCAACTGTACCTTTGACTGCCATTGCAGAAGGATCCAGGCCAACGACTGGCTTTAGCAGAGTTCCCGTGACGCTGACAAATGGATTAACCACCATGCTGGCGCTGATACCAATACCTTTACGCAGCTTGGTATTGAATGAAAGAAGTATATTCTCCGTATGGAGATCTACTTTGCCCTTTGCAACAAGCGTCATTTTGTCTGTTTGTGAAATCACGGGTTCCACTGTGACCATGCCTGATTCAACATTAACGATAGCGACAGCACACTCATTCACCGTGAATTTTTCTGTTTTGGCGAAAGGGTTCAGCATGTTGAAGAGCTCACCGATGAAATTGCCAAAAATCAGGCTGAGACCTGAGTTCCCTGTTAATCCAGGCCCCTGTACAACCTCAATACGACCGTCCAATGAGCGCGCAAGATCACGATAGGTAGTACCTGCGCCGCGCAGGTCTGCAAAAATATCCGTTGAACGGATGGTTTCTGGGTCCTGTCCTTCGACTGTTCCAAGACCAAATCGGACATCGTCTCCTATAAGAGATAGTGCAACGCTGGTGATATCATTACCCGCTTTCTGCTCAACAGCCAGGCTTCCACTTAGCACACCGCCATCTTCGCCACGCGCCTGGAAGGGGTCCAGGTACAGGTTCCCATCCGTTACCCTGGAACGGATGTGAATGTCATGAAGCGCCTGGTGAGGAAGGTCAATTTTGTTTAACGTAATTTCAATGTCACTATTGGCGAAATCAATCCTCGGCAATGTGACCGGACTGTCTGGTATGAGATAGGTTTGTTTACTTTTTTCCGCTGCTTGCTCACCGGTGTTCTCCCCCTCATCCGCTTTTTGCAGCCATGCAAGGTCCAGGTAGTTGGATTCAAAAACACCGTTGATTCTTGGTTTACCCTCCAAATCTACACTTATTTCACCGGATAAATCGCTGGGACCCAGTTTGATTTCCAATTGTTCGGCCTGGAATGTCTTGGGCGTACCCTGCAGCTTCATACTCAAACGCAAAGATTCATCGGGCAGCGAATAATCAAGCAGTTCCCCAATAGGCTGCAGACTTGGTACTTTCACTTCTAAACTTAGTGCAGTGCCGATTAAACCGGGCCAGTCACCCATTTGACCCGAAACGGAAATGCTTCTGTCAGCGCTTTCAAGTACCAGGGTTTGGACCTGGTACATGCCTGGGGCATGGCCCATAACCACCTTCAGACTGAAGGGGTTTCGTGGAATGCCAGGCACACCGACGATTTCCAACAATCCACCCAGATCTTCACCGGTTACATCTGCCGTCAGTTCGGCAGTGCCGTCCAGGTCATTTAAATTGCCTTTTGCATAGGCCTGCAAACTACCCAGATCTCCGTCGAGGTCCAGACGGGTTTGCTCACCCTCAGTTTTCAGGTCGAGTCTGAAATCAAAATCACCATGACTGAACAGTGGCAGTGCCAATTGAGTCAACAGCCACTCAAACTCGGGCCCGGAGAAAGCAAGCTTGATATTGGCCCCCGAGAGCGTCGATGACTGCTCAATACTGCCCTGGCTTTGCAGGGCGATCTCGCCCAGAGTCAAACGGATGTCGTGGCTGGTCTTTCCACCAGCAACAAGCTCATTCAGAGGCCCCAGGTTTCCCGCCAATGCAAATTGTTCACCACCAAACTGTCCGTCGGTAGTAAATTGAATCTGTTGATCAACCTTTTGAGTAAGTTCCAGTTTAGCAAGGTGAAAATCAAGCGGTACAGCCCGGTCCGGTGCTTCGTAAAAAAGTGAAAAATCAGCGAGTGTAAAACGGCCTATACTGACGGGCAACTCCGCTGGCGGCACATCGGATTCCGGGTCTGGATCTTTCTGGCCAGATAGAATCTCCCAGCTATTCTCTCCTGA
>CBDTVF010000149.1:0-7607 GCA_965363775.1 uncultured Gammaproteobacteria bacterium | reverse complement strand
CCATGGCAATTATCTCATGCCCGGTCTCTGCGACATGCATACCCACCTGCGGATGGACCCGCAGGACTTCTTTGACCTGAATCTGGCGAACGGCATCACAACGGTCTTTAACATGGGTATCGACGATGGCAGGGGAAAGTACGATCATCTCGCGCTTCGCGCCGACATAGCAGCAGGCAAACTGGACGGACCGCGATACCTCGTCAGTGGCCCGCAACTTGAGGCACCGCAATTGCAGTCGGTCGCCGACGTAGAGACAGCACTCAAAGAGCACGCTGAGCGTGGTTATGACACGATCAAGGTTCACGGCGACCTTGCACCGGATGTTTATGAGGCGCTTGTTGAGGGCGCCCACGCTCGTGGGTTTCGTATCACGGGTCACGCGCAGCACATGATGCCGCTCGCACAGACATTGCGACTGGATGCAGTTGAACACCTGGAGGAATTTCTCTATACATCGCGTGACAACAGGTTTGGGGAGGTTGCTGCGGGTAGCGTCGATAACTACCTGAACGCTTATTACGAAAATATCGCCCGACTCGAAGATCCGGCTTACCGCGCATCAATCGTTGCGGACGTCGCCGCTTCAGGTGTGTACTGGGATCCTACCCTCATCATCTACACGATGCTGCCGATCTATGTCACCGACGATACCTTTGAGGCGATGCATGGTGACCCGCGCCTGGACTACCTTCCGGAAGAGACGCGCCAGAGCTATCTCGACTGGGAGGATAATGAGTACCGGGCCGGCCTTGCGCCGCTGTTTCGAACATACCTTGAGAAAATCGGTGATAGTTCGACGCTCGAAGAGCATTTTGACCACAATATCGAAATCCTCAGTGAAATGATGCTTGAGCTACATGAAGCGGGCGTACCCTTGCTGCTTGGCTCGGATGCTTTTGGCGCACTTGTCCCGGGTTTCGCACCACACCAGGAGCTCGAACTCATGGTTGCCGCTGGTCTATCGCCTTATGAGGCCCTGCGCACTGGTACGGCGAACGCCGCAGCGTATTTACGCGAAGCTGACAACGCAGGTACGGTCGAAACCGGAAAACGTGCGGATTTTATCCTGGTGGCCACAAACCCTCTCGACGATGTTGGAAATGCTGCCCAGATTCGTGGCGTCTTCACCCATGCAAAATGGCATTCAGCCACGGAACTTGAAGCGAGAATGGTGGGAGTCAAAGAGCGCCCGGTGAGCGATCAATAGTGCCAGGTCGGGGATGATGTCAGTCGAGCAATTGATTCGCTGGCATTAAAAGCCTGGAAGCCTGACTGGGCCAGAAAAAAGGGGTCAGATACCAATGGCACTTACTTAAGGACGTCATCCTCGCTTTCGCGGGAATGACCCAGTAGTAAGAGTTTGTGTTTTAATAAATTGATCAGACTGGTCAAACCGGCGCTTTCATCCGAGAATTTCAGGATCTTAAAACCTGCACGGGTAAATTTATCCGTATAAGCCTGCTGATCAACTGCATCCACCAGGCAGGTCCATGGTGCGATGACAGAAGCGATGTCATCCGGGTCGCTGGCTGCGTTGAGCGACCAGTCGTAAATTTCATATCGAATACGATACTTGCCGTCCAATGCAGCTTGCAGTTCTTAATGCTGTGGGGATGATCCGGCAAAACAGGTAGGACAAGTGAGCTTACAGCGTTCCGTGATCTCGATCAGGATAGTGCAGCTGTGGCTGACTCAGGCTGAGGACTATAATTGTCTTTATAAGAACTCAACTTAATGACCTGTTTTCCAACACCGACAGCGATATTGATAAGTTGCCTTTTTGCGAAGACATGCTTGCCGTGGATGTTTAAGATCATAAAGGGTAATGGAACGCTTTCACCTCAGTTGCTGGAGGACCCTGAACAGGTAGATGAACGTCGTGCCGCTCTGGGCATGGAACCCATGGCGGAAGCTATGAGTGAAATGGCCTCAAGACGTTGCCGTAAAAAGTGAAACCACCCTGATACCTGAGTCTGACCCCATCTATTTACATAAACACCTCTGCCAGGGAAATCAAAATATCCTCGTAATTGAAATCAGACAGATTGCTGATCATCGCAATTACCAATCCACTGTCAGGATGGATCCAGAACTGGGTTGTACCGCCTATGGAACCCCCGCCATGACCGATCCACTGACGGCCTTTTGCGTCGGTTTTCATAATCCAGCCCAGTCCATAATTGGTCTGTCTACCGGCATTGGTGGTTTGCGCCACCCAGAATGTACTGTGCACGGTATCAGTGACCGGGTTTTTATCCAGTTGCGCGAGTCCAAACCGGACCAGGTCGTCGGCAGTACCGATTACTCCCCCACTCGCCCACTTGTAGCTATTATCTACTTCGGGGGTGTTTAGCAAGAGACCTTCATCTTTATAGTAATAGCGTCCACGACCCGGAATAACCTGGGCCAGAATATCAGGAACTGTGCTATCCATACCCATCGGCCCAAACACGTTTGCCGACATATACTCCAGGTATGTCTGCCCCGATGCACCTTCAATAACGGCGCTGATCAGGTTGTAACCGTAGGAAGAATACAGGTAGCTGTCTCCAGGCATGTGGACCAGTGGATCATCCTGAAAAATGACCAGCCCTTCTGTGACCGACTCATAATGGTCACGATTAAGAAACTCTTCACCACGGTAATGCCGGATACCTGACAGGTGACCCAGTAGCTGACGTGTCGTTATCGGTGCGCGTTTTTGGGGAAAACCAGGCACATAGGTTTGAACGGGTGCTTCCAGATCCAGCTTGCCTGCCTGTACCAATTGGGCCACGGCATGTGCGGTCATGGGCTTGATGACACTTCCAATGCGTAACTTGCTGCGCGCCGGATCCACCTTCACCAGTTGCTCAAGGTCAGCATAACCGAAGCCTTCCGACCAGATGATCGTGCCATTCAAGCCAACGGATACGGCGAGCCCAGGTGTATCACCGGCATCAAAGAACGCCTGCATGAGCGTGTGAGCCTGTCCTGCTAAGCTGCTATCTTTAGCTAGAACGGCGTCAAAAGGAATAAGAAGTAAAACCAGAAAAAATGATACGATTTGTTTGTATCTGTTCATGATTAGAGATCAGCTCCTTGGGTAAGAAAACCTATGTCAACTTAGATACTAAACCATCTAAAAAGGTTTAGATGTAATCACCAAACCCTTATTGCCCAGGCGGCGCTTCAACAACATGCTTTTGCAACCACTGCTGCTGTTCCCAGAGCATGTGCAGTAAAGACTCACGCGCCCGGTAACCATGTTGTTCGTGTGGCAGCATGACCAGGCGGGTATTGCCACCAAGACCTTTTATGGCGGCGAACATACGTTCTGACTGCATCGGGAAAGTGCCGGAGTTGGGATCCTCTTTGCCGTGAATCATCAACATTGGCTCGTCAATTTTCTCAGCGTGGAAAAAGGGCGACATCGCAGCATAAACATCCTGGCCTTCCCAGAAACTTCGTTCTTCTCCCTGAAAACCGAATGGTGTCAGGCTGCGGTTATAGGCACCACTGCGGGCAATCCCGGCTTTAAACAGATTGCTGTGTGCCAACAGGTTGGCAACCATGAAAGCGCCATAAGAATGTCCGGCAATGACAATTTTGTCCGGATCGGCAATGCCCCTGCTGACCAATACATTCACCGCAGCGATTGCGCTTTCGACCAGTTGTTGACGGAAACTGTCATTTGGAAGCTCATCACCACTGCCAATAATCGGCATTTTCGGGTCATCGAAAATCGCAAAGCCTTGTGCCAGGTGTGGCATGGGGCCCCAGTAACTGACCCGTACAAATTCATAAGGGGAGTCTGTTACCTGGCTGGCCACCGCCTTGTCTTTGTATTCCAGCGGGTAGGCCCACATCAATACCGGTATTGGCCCCTGGGATTCGTCATATCCCGGTGGCAAGTACAGCGTACCCGTCAGGTCTACACCATCATTACGCTTGTACTTTATCAGCTCTTTTTTGATGCCGGTAAATGCAGGTGATGGATGGGGGAAATCGGTGAATTGGGTCAGGCTGTTGTTTTTGATATCGCGAATGAAGAAATTGGGCTGCTCGGTCACCGATTCGCGCATGGTCAGTACCCGCGTGGCATCTGCATTAATCGGAAGCATGATTTGCTCATAATAAGGCGCTTCTGATTCCCACAAACGTCTTTTTGTTGTCGTACTAAAGTCAAACTCGTCCATGAAAGGAATGTTGCCTTCAGGTGATGCACCACGACCCGTTAGCAGGACTTTATGGTTGTCATCGAAGAGCTTGATGACATCAACTCCAAACTTGTTTTGCTCAGTGACAAAATCACCGGGGTCGTTATAACGGTCATTGTATGAACGCTGCTGGAATAGTACTTTTTCGGCTGAAGGTGATGCCGGCGAGAATTTCCATGAACGTAATTGCCGATCACTAAAACGCCGGTCAGTGACTATTGCAAAGCTGTCGTTGCCCCATTCAATGCCGGCAAAGCGGCGTTCGATATTCAGCAATAACTGTGGTGACTGTTTGAAGGGAGCATCCTGTGTATAAACCGAATCGTGATGTTCTGCCTCTGTATTCATATCACCACCATCCAGGGCCTCTGCCCATACCAGGGTGGCAGCTGCATCGCCGCGCCAGGCTATATTTCTGCGGCCTTCAATGACCGAGTCGAAACCCTTGGGGATGGTTTCCCCGGAAGGCAGGTCAGCTACTTGTGTTACCAGTTTGCCTCCTGACGTCCAGACTTCCGTCAATAATGGGAAGCGGTAGTGAGGCACCAGGTAAGAGAATGGTTTTTTTACCTGCGACACCAGTAAGTATTTGCCATCCGGCGAGGCTCTATATGTTTTATACATACCCACTTTGCCCAATAGCTTGATCTTGCCGTTTAAGCTGATCTCCGCGATTTGGGAAGTCGCCAGGAACTCGAACAGGCTCTCGTCGTGGTGTGTTTTTAACAGGTTTGAATACGTTCTGACGGCTGCCTTTTCACCGGTTGTTGTCTGTATGACCGGTTTGATATCGGAGAGCGCCTGCACTGGTAATTGATCGGCAGTCTTGACCGTCAAGCGGGTATAAAAACCGCTTGAATCGTGTTTCCAGCGAAATTTACTGCCACCCAGCGAAGCATTGATCAGCCGGTTGGCCACCTGCGATTTTTTTCCTGTTTTCAGATGATAGTTCCACAGGCTGAGACCATCATTGGTTTCGAGAACAAATGCCAGGTTCTTCGAGTCTGGAGAAAATGCGACATTCATGACTTTGCCTTCAGGCAAGTCTGAAATAACGACCTTTTCCTCAGTCTGCAGAGACCTGAGTTCGATACCGGTGTAGCCGGTGGATCGACTGGGCGCAAAAACTGCGGGGTTAATTCTTAAGCCGGCCAGTTTTTCCTCGGGTTGAGCCAATTCAGCAATACTGGGAGCACCGGGGCGATGCATGAGTGCCACCCAGTGCTTATCATCTGAAATAGCAGCACCCGGTCTGCGCGGGGCATCTACCAGGTCCGCCATCATTTTTGGCGGTGTCTGGTAACCGAGTTCCGATTGGGCAAAAACACTGCCGCTGACTAACAGTAAAATCAGGATTAAATGCTTCAAGTCTTATACTCCCGGGTCAATTCATTATGACGATGAAGTGGAGTATAAAAGAACAAGAGTCCGTTGCCATGAAACTTTGAGGAATTAAAAAATTATCAGCTGGAGTGGTGTACGAACAACCAGCGCTTTGATACTCAAAATTCGCGCATTGTGCTTTAATGTGAACCGCTCCAAAAAAACCAGCGGGTAGAGGTAAGGACAACATGTTAATGGGTCGGAACACAATGCTGCGACTTGGGACTGCGGCCATGGTAATCATGCTGGCGACCGCCAGCCCCGCATTCGCGCAACAACAGCTTTCTATCGCCACTGCGGGCACCGGCGGGATCTACTATCCCCTGGGAGGTGGCCTGGCCGAGGTCATCAACAAACACGTGAACGGTTTTGCCGCAACCGCCGAAGTGACAGGTGGTTCTGTCGAGAATATGGGTCTCATTGCCACCGGTGACGTGGACCTGGCCGTCGCCCTTGGAGATACAGTCCGTCAGGCCCGCACCGGCACCGGCCGGTTCGAAGGCCAGCAGCTTGAAATGATCAGTGGCCTGTCTTCGCTATACTTGAACCTGGTACAGATCGCGACCCTGGCCGACAGCGGGATCACTTCCTTATCCGGATTGAAGGGCAAACGTGTTTCGGTTGGCGCCCCCGGTTCCGGCACTGAGGTGAACGCGAAGGCCATCCTCGCTGCCAACGGTATAGGCTACGATGATATCGCGGAACAGCGTCTGAACTTCAACGAAACCGCCGATGCGCTGGCCAATGGCGATATCGACGTCGGTTTCTGGAGCGTGGGGGCACCAACTTCGGCTATCCTCAACCTCGCCACCACACAATCGATTCACATGATAGAGTTGAGCGAAGAGGAGATCGCCGTCACCCACGCGGCCGACCCAATCTTCACGCGTAGCACGCTTCCGGCTGGCACCTATACCGGCGTTGAGGGGAACGTAACCGTACTCGGTATCCCGAATGTGCTGACTGTCTCCACAGATATGCCGGACGATCTTGCCTATGCCCTCACCCGGGCTTTGTATGAGCACCTTGGCGAATTGAGCATCATCCACCCGGCTGCGCGCCAGATCAGCGTAGAATTCACCCTCGAAACAATGCCCGTTCCGCTCCACCCCGGTGCTGCCCGCTACTACGAGGAAATCGGCGCCAAGGTGCCGGACCACCTGCTACCGTGAGGCTGGCCGCTCACGCGCGGGTTCTGAACGAGCAGGGACAGGCAATGCCGTGATCGACCCAGATCTCCAGGATGTAGCAAACCAGCCCCGCTTTGTTTTGCGCGCTATCACCGCGACAGGCATCGCCCTATCGCTATTTCAACTATATGCTGCCGGCGTGCAACCGCTGGGCTTGTTCTTTCAGCGGCCCATCCATTTGGGCTTCATACTGGTGCTTTGTTTCCTGTTGCTTCCGGTGACCGGTACGAGACGGCCGCGCCGTTGGCCGGGATGGCTCATCGACGCTCCCCTTATCGTTACCGCAGTGCTGATCGGCTGCTGGCTTCCACTCAATATCGACACGATCGCCAACGCGATATTTCCGCGTCAGGTCGACGTGATCATCGGTGTGCTGACAACCGTGGTGGTGCTCGAGGCCGCGCGCCGGGCAGTCGGGCTGGGCATGACCGTCATCGGCCTGCTTTTTGTGGCCTATGCCTTCGCGGGCGCACGTGGCGAGTTGCCCTGGCTGGCCGATTGGCTGCCGGGGGTATTGAGCCACCGGGGCTATTCACTGGAACGCCTGGCGAGCCAGCTGACACTCGGGGCCGAGGGGATATTCGGCATCCCGTTGGGGGTTGCCGCGACCTTCGTTTTCGTGTTCGTCCTGTTCGGCGCCTTTCTCGAGGTCACCGGGGCGGGCCAGTTCTTTATTGAGCTCGCCTACGCGATAACCGGGAGGCAGCGCGGCGGCCCGGCCAAGGCGGCAGTGCTGGCATCGGCCGGGATGGGTTCGATTTCGGGTTCCGCCATCGCCAATGTGGTGACGACGGGGGCCTTCACCATCCCGCTGATGAAACGACTCGGCTAC
>CBDTVF010000148.1:0-7626 GCA_965363775.1 uncultured Gammaproteobacteria bacterium | reverse complement strand
TCCATCAGGTTGGATTGGGTATGAAGACGGCCTGCCGTGTCCGCGATCAACACGTCTACGCCACGGGCTTTTGCAGATTGCATGGCGTCATATATGACTGCGGCAGAGTCAGCCCCGGTTCCCTGTGCAATCACGGGTATATCATTTCGCGCACCCCATGATTTCAATTGCTCAACAGCGGCAGCGCGGAAAGTGTCGCCGGCTGCCAGCATCACGGACAGTCCTTCTTCCTGGAATCGTTGGGCCAGCTTACCAATGGTTGTCGTTTTGCCTGCACCGTTGATACCCACCATCAGGATGACATAGGGTTTTTGGCTGGTATCAACGGCCAAAAATTGTTCACAAGGCTCAATCAGTTCATAAAGCTCGGCCTGTACTGCCGGTAATAATGACTGTGGATCCTTTATCGCGCCATTGGTAATCGCGGAGCGCAGGTTGTCCATAATCCCGAGACTGGCTTTAACACCGACATCCGCAGTTAGCAGCGTGGTTTCAAGCTCATCCAGCAGATCTTCATTGATATCACTAAAACCACTGACCAGTATTTTCAACCGTTTTCCAATGGTGCGGCGGGAGTCTTCCAGCCGTTTTTCCAACGGGTCGATACCGGATTGCTCTACCGGTCGTAATTGCACATCCTGCAATTCACCAGGCTTTTTGTTCTTCTTGCGGAAAATTCGAAACATGAGATTGGGATTAACCCCCAGCGTTAAAAGCGATATGCTATCAGGTTGAATGTCGTATGACAGAGTAAATATGAGCAAATCCGGAAAAAGCAACAGTGTCAGAATAATTAGTGGCGTGTGGCGCGGTCGGCGATTGCAGGTTGCCGATGTGCCGGGCTTGCGTCCCACCGGTGACCGTTGCCGTGAAACCTTGTTCAACTGGCTACAACCCTGGATATCGGGAGCCGACTGTGTAGACCTGTTCGCAGGCACCGGCGCCCTGGGGTTTGAGGCCGCATCACGTGGTGCAAAATCGGTGTTGATGATCGAAAAACATCCGCGTGCGCAGGAAGTATTGGGTCAAAGCATCGAGCAACTTCAAGCCGAACAAGTCAACCTGCAATCGGGTGGTGCCATGAGATCTATTGAAAAACTCAAGCCCGACAGTTTCGACCTGGTATTTGTTGACCCGCCTTTCGACAGCAACCTGGGTGGGCTTGTACTCGAACGACTGGACAAAAATGCCTGTGTCCGGCGTGGTGGATTTGTATATATCGAGTCGCCCGCGTCAACGACAATTCCACCTCCGCAAGACTGGTCGGTATGGCGCGATCAGGAGATCGGTGAAGTTCGCATGCAACTTTTTCGCAGACAAATTCAGAAAGATGAAAGAAATCTTCCGGATGACGGGTCTGATTAATGAAGGCAGGCCCCCCGCCTGTTTTCAGTCCCTGCTTTAAGGCCGGCATTAACGCCGGCCTCTTTTTGTCTAGTGTAGTGTCAGCCCTGAACCTACGTTACAGGGTTGACACTACACTAAACTTTGGTTTAATCCCGCACCCTATCAGGGGTAGAATGTCCGTCCTTACGTACTCAGCAGGAAATTAAGGTGATGAAGTCCCCATGTGTGGCGGTCTACCCCGGCACCTTTGACCCGATTACCCACGGCCATACCGACCTGGTTACCCGTGCTGCGCGTGTTTTCGAGCAAGTGGTCATAGCCATTGCCGAGAGTCCGCACAAAACCCCGCTTTTCAGTTTGAAAGAACGTATTGAGTTGGCAAGAACCCAGTTGGGTCATCTGGACAATATCAGGATAGTCGGATTCAGTAATCTGCTGGTCGATTTTGTCAGGGAAAACGATGCCAGTGTCATCGTGCGTGGATTGCGTGCTGTTTCTGATTTTGAATATGAATTTCAGTTGGCCAGCATGAACCGCAATCTTTGCGAAGAAGTCGAGACGATGTTCCTGACACCCGATGAAAAATACGGATTCATCTCTTCGACACTGGTCCGTGAAGTAGCACGGCTGGCCGGTGATGTATCACAGTTTGTCGGGCCGGAGATTCAGCTTGCACTTAAAAAGAGCTTTGGGTTTAACGGTAGCTGACCTTGGCACTGACAATCACCGAAGAATGCATCAACTGCGATGTATGCGAACCCGAATGTCCCAATGAGGCCATCTACCAGGGTGTCGAAATTTACGAGATCAATCCCTTGTTATGCACAGAATGCGTGGGTCATTTTGATACGCCGCAATGCGTGGAAGTCTGCCCGGTGGAATGTATTCCAAAAGACCCGGGACATGAGGAAACAGAGGAACAACTGTGGAAGAAATATCATCAATTAATAAGCGAGGCAGAAGTTTGAAAGCCCGTTTTTGGCTTATCGCACTTCTGGCGATTTGCATACAGCCCTTAAGCGCCGATCAACCCGGCAAAGCCGCCATTGCATCTGCGCATTACCTGGCAACCGAGGCCGGTCATGAAATACTGGCCAAGGGCGGCAATGCCTTTGATGCAGCAGTTGCAGTTAGCGCCGTACTGGCGGTGATTGAACAGACAAGTTCAGGTATCGGTGGTGGTGGCTTCTGGCTGTTGCATCGCGCTTCAGATAGTTTTGAGACCATGATTGATGCCCGTGAGATGGCACCTGCAGCGGCTGAAACCAACATGTACCTGATGGCTGATGGCACGGTTAATCGTGACCTGGCCCTCAACGGCCCGTTGGCGGCCGCCATACCAGGTGAGATTGCAGGCTTTGAACACCTGGCCGTGAATTACGGCAGACTTTCACTTTCCGAAAGTCTTCAGCCGGCCATCCGAATTGCCCGGGAAGGATATCCTGTTTACACCAAATTCCACAGTATGCTGACCAGACGCGCAAAGACCATGCGTCGCTGGCCGGCTGCCACCGATGCCTTTTTGCCTAACGGCGAAGTACCGGAAATGGGACAGCTAATCAAGCTGCCGGATTTGGCTGACATACTGGAAAAAGTCGCCAAAGAAGGTCGTGACGCCTTCTACAAAGGCGAGGTTGCACAACGGTTAGTTGATGGCGTACGTGCTGCAGGTGGTATCTGGACCATGGAAGACCTGGCAGGTTACACCATCAAGGAGCGTGAACCTGTTCGTACCATGTATGCTGGCTATGAACTGGTAACCGCACCGCCACCGTCCTCGGGTGGTATCGCTATCGCAGAAATGCTGAATATACTCGAGCCTTACCAATTGACCGGGCTCGGAAAAGTACAACGCTCTCACCTAGTCGTGGAAGCAATGCGACGCGCTTATCGTGACCGGGCCTTATTCCTCGGTGATCCTGATTTCTACCCGGTACCACAGGCCAGGTTGACCGATGTCAACTATGCGGCCGGCTTACGCGCCGGCATCATGTATGACCGTGCCACACCGAGCAATATGATATCCGGCAGGGATAACCTTCCCGATGGTACCGATACAACACATTTCTCCATTATGGACGCCGAAGGCAACATGGTTTCGGCGACACTGACGGTCAACATACCCTTTGGTTCGGCCTTCATGGTGCCTGGTACGGGTTTCGTGCTTAACAACGAAATGGATGATTTTTCTGCCAAACCAGGCGAGCCAAATTCATATGGTCTGATCGGATTTACGGCAAACGAAATTCAACCATTCAAACGACCTCTGTCGAGTATGTCGCCCACATTGATGCTGGGTGAAGATAGATCTGCCGTGATCGGTACACCGGGTGGAAGCCGTATTATCACCATGGTGCTGTTGGGGATTTTGGATTTTATGGATGGAAACGGACCGGAATCGTGGGTGTCATTACCGCGTTACCACCACCAGTATTTGCCGGACAAGGTTTTTGCCGAGCCAAGCGCATTCACCGCGGAGGAAGTCGCCGCGCTGGAAGCGATGGGTCATACGATTGAAGTAGGCAAACGCCAATGGGGTAATATGCACGGGGTGATGTGGGATCGGAAGACCGGAGAAGTAACAGCAGGCTCGGATGCAAGAAGTGACGCCGGCAAGGCAATAGTCAAGTAAAACGCGCAAAGCCCGATCACCTGGAGTCGGGAATGTTTGTTAACACGTAGGGTGCGTAACTCGTTACGCACGAGTTCACCAGACCAGCGTAAATAATGCATTGAATAACCCCTTACGCACGTTTTTATCAGCAATAACCCGGTGCATTTCGTTTAAGCACCCAGGAGTCAATTATGACCAAAATTTTCCTAACCTTTGTTGCCTGCATTCTCACCCTACCAGCCGCACACGCAGGTATAACTCCTGACGAAATTGACCAGGCTGCTGCAGCGGTTCAGCCACAGGTGGTCGAATGGCGCAGATGGTTTCACCAGAATCCCGAGCTCAGCAACCGGGAGTTCAATACATCGGCAAAGATTGCAGAAATTCTTCGTGAAATGGGTTTGGAGCCACAAACCGGCATCGCGCATACAGGCGTAGTTGCTATTATCGAAGGTGGTCTTCCGGGCCCGTTGGTGGCGATTCGTACCGATATTGATGGTTTGCCGGTGGTTGAACAGACCGGTTTACCCTTCGCCTCAACTGCCCGCAGCGAATACAACGGCCAGGATGTCGGCGTGATGCACGCCTGCGGTCATGACGCGCACATGTCGATGGTGTTGGGCGCGGCAAAAATTTTAAATGACATGAAAGCTGAACTCCCGGGTTCCGTGATGCTGATCTTCCAACCAGCCGAGGAAGGACCGCCTAACGGTGAAGACGGCGGTGCCTCGATGATGCTCGACGAGGGTATATTTGAAGAACGCATGCCGGCAGCAGTATTTGGGATGCATGTCGGTATCAGTATTCCCGGTGGCCAGTTTGCGGTTAAACCCGGTCCGATGATGGCTGCTTCAGATAGCTTTAAGATCGTTGTAAAGGGTAAGCAAACCCACGGCGCGCGTCCCTGGGATGGTGTTGATCCGGTTGTTGTCTCTTCCCAGATTGTGATGGGATTACAAACCATCGCCTCCCGGCAAGTGGATGTAACGCTGGCTCCTTCAATTATCAGTGTTGGCCGTATCTCGGGTGGCATCCGCTATAACGTGATTCCCGATAAAGTTGAAATGGAAGGCACCATCCGTACCTTTGACCCGGATATGAGAGCCTATATCCACAAAGCCATTGAGCGCACGGCCCGTTTGATTGCCGAGAGCGCCGGTGCGGAAGTCGAAGTTGAAATTAGCCAGGGTCCGCCAGCGCTGCAAAACGACGCAGAACTGACAACCCTGATATTACCGGCCCTTGAACGTGCCTCCGGTCATCCTGCTCTTTCCATTCAACCACAGACCGTTGCCGAGGATTTTTCCGAGTATGGCAGAGTGACACCGGCTGTTTTTGTTTTTCTGGGTAACTGGCCGGAAGAACTTGATCCAACTACTCAGCCGACCAACCATTCACCTTTTTTTGATATGCATGAACCCTACCTGGAGAATGGTGTGAAGGCGTTTGGTCACATGGTGGTGGATTTTTTGGAGACGCAGTAACAGGTTGGAAGGGAGCGTCTCATGAGTGGGCCACTCGACGGCACATTGGTACTTGACCTCTCACGGGTGCTCGCCGGTCCGTGGGCCAGTCAGACACTTGCTGACCTGGGTGCCCGTGTTATCAAGGTCGAGCGACCCGGGCGCGGTGATGACACGCGCAGTTGGGGGCCTCCCTATTTTGAATCGGGTGATGCCAGGGAAAGTGCTTACTTCCTGTCAGCCAACCGGGGCAAGGAGTCGATTGCGGTCAATTTTAAAGACCCACGCGGCCAGTCCATCATACTGGCGCTTGCCCGCAAGGCAGACATATTAATCGAGAACTACAAACTTGGCGGTCTTAAAGCCTATGGTCTTGATTATGATTCAATCCGCAAGATCAATCCGGCGATAGTCTATTGCTCCATCAGCGGCTTTGGACAAACCGGCCCCTATGCGAAAAAGCCCGGATATGACTTTATGATCCAGGCTATGAGCGGCTTGATGAGCATTACAGGTACTGAGAAGCCCACCAAGGTGGGTGTGGCAGTATCGGATCTGATTACTGGTCTGTACGCGACAGTGGGTATTCTGGGTGCACATACCCGTGCCCGTGAAACAGGAAAGGGCGAGTATGTTGACGTGTCATTGCTGGATTCACAACTCGCCACACTAGCCAACCAGGCATCGAACTACCTGGTCTCGGGTAAGAGCCCCGGTTTATCGGGCAATGCGCATCCGAATATTGTTCCCTACCAGGTTTTTGAAACCGCAGATGACCCCATTGTTGTTGCCGTCGGCAATGACACCCAGTTTGCTTCCCTGTGCGAGGCAATTGACTGTATCAACTTAAGCTCTGACCCACGTTTCGTTTTGAATTCTGATCGTGTCAAAAACAGGCGGATTCTGGTTCCGTTGATTGCTGCTGAAATTAAAAAAAACGCTTCCTGTTATTGGCTTGTTGAGCTTGAAGATTGCGGGATTCCGACAGGTCCGGTCAATTCCATTGCCGATGCATTCAACGATGCCCACGTGCTGGAAAGGGACACTGTTTTGCAGTTGAACCGTGCTGATTTGGGTGCCGTACCCAGTGTGCGGTCACCAATCAGGTTTCAAAACCATGTTCCGGATGAAGGCAGGGCGCCACCTGCGCTTGGTGATTCGACGGAGATGGTCTTGGCTGAAATCGGTCTCAGCGACCAGGAAATTGAGGATTTGTTAGCCGATGGCGTTGTTGCGAGGTCGGAATAGCCCAGGTCTTTCGTGCCCCGTAGGGTGGGTAACTTGTTACCCACGTGCCGGTGGTTGAACAATGCAACACATCGTGGGTAACAAGTTACCCACCCTACCTCAGGGTTTTATGTAAGCCCCTAGCATCTCCGGGTTCTCTGGCAAATAGCGGTCGCGCAGATTGGTGCTTGCCGGTATCATCCACCAGCAATGATTGAGTATTCAAATAATTCACCATCGGCCATACCCAATGAACTGCTGCAGTGGATAGAATCCAGTCTGGAGTCCGGGTCCAATATCCTTGCCCGCTCCAACCAGGGTATCGTGCTGTTGTTTGAGGGTGACGGCCTGAGACTGGTGATCAAATCTGCAATGGGTCGTGGTGCGGTTCGCAAGGCGCGCCAGGCCACGCTTGAGCGTGAATATGCGGCCAATCAGCGCTTACAGGGTATCGAGGGCATACCTGCTTGTTACGGTCTGCTTGAGGGGTGCTACCTGTTGACGGAATTTATCGACGGCACAAGCTACCGGCATGCAAGTTGGGTGGATCGGGATCGCTGGTTTGAAGAGCTTTTGGTCATTATCCGTGCGTTTCACGCCCGCGGTGTCAGCCATGGCGATTTGAAATCCAAATCCAATATGATTGTTGGTAAAGATCAGAAACCTTATGTGATTGATTTCGGCACCACGTTTCTGCATAAAGACGGGTTTCATCCAATTAACAATCACTTTTTTGAATACGGCAAACGCCTGGATATCAACGCCTGGGTAAAACATAAATACCATGGTCGATATAAAGACGCTTCCGAAGAGGATAGGGAGCTGTTGGACTATTCAAAATTGGAGTATGTGGTTAGAAAATTACGTGGTAGACCCATGCATTGAAGCCCGCATCTGGGTTATGGCACAACCAACGTAGGGTGCGTAACTTGTTACGCACGGGGTTAGTTACGGTTGGGTGGCTTATGTACGGAT
>CBDTVF010000147.1:0-7673 GCA_965363775.1 uncultured Gammaproteobacteria bacterium | reverse complement strand
GTAACGAGTTACCCACCCTACGAACCCCCGCAGTGACGCGTGGGTAACGAGTTACCCACCCTACGAACGGCAACCCGGCATGCATCAACAGGCCGACATACGATCAAAAAACCGGGCACGGTACAACAGACGCTGGTGTCCGGAGCTATTCTTGAAGGCTGTCCGGTTATGTAAGACGTTATTAGAAATCAGTCCCTCACCCGGTTGTAATCGATAGCGGAAAACCGCGCCATTGTCTTCGGCGAGCATCTCTGTCAGAAAATCGAGTGCGGCCCTGGTCAATTCGTCATCACGCCATCGGATGTTTCTCTTACGGGCACTGTAACGCATGTGTATTTCACCATGGGCACCATAGGAGAACACCGGTCCTGAAACCGCAGGCCGTATTTCACCTTCAACCCCCTCGTTCGCCGGGATCGTCATACATTCAGGGTGCTCTAATGCCCTGATGAAACGAGGATCCTCATCCCGTAAGCGGATATACGCGATTTCTGGGTCAAGCAATTCATTTTCCCCACCAGCGGCAGCATTGTGAGCACAATGCAACACGACTGCGTTTACCTGCCGTGATTTGTCATTGTAATACCCGTCCGTATGCCAGCTTAGACTGCGATTGGAATATGGAACATAGGCTGTGCGGGTACCTTCAGATGCTACCGACAATTCTGAAACGCCATCGGCGTTTGCACACAGGTGATGATCGATACTGTTTAAACCAAAGTTTGACGCAAACCCGCGAACTGCCGCCCGATCAACAAAATGATCACGACATCGGTAAATGGCCATATTGGAACGTCCGCAAGCCCTGACAATTTCGGCTCTCTCCGCGTCACTCAAATTGACCAGACCGCCAATTTCTATAAGGATTTCATCTGCACAGCCTGGGTAAGACTTGAGCCTGGTTTTCTTCCATTCCAGATAGTTATCTTCACATTCCAAAAAAGCATTATCTTTACGTTCGTTTTTCACTGCAAAATTATCCTACTGGAATTAATATTGAATTTCTTATATCATGAAAACGTAATATAGCCAAACACCTAAAAACTTAAGGCTGTAAATTCATCGTATTTCCGGTGTGTTTTTGCAGTCTTTTTATGTTTCCTTGGCTATACTTAATGATGCGTCTGTTTATTAATCATCTCTTTGATTATTGTAAACGGATTGTGCATTTGATCAATCAGATTTAGTGGAGCCGTCATGACGAAAAAATCACACCCTACCCCCTTACTGGATGAACTAAAAGGCGGTCCATGGCCGAGTTTTGTCGAGGGGCTTGAGAGACTGGCAAAGGATGACGAAAAGCCTGGTGCCGACATGATGAAGGACTTGTTGGGCCAGCTTGAACATTCCTACGAAACCCGCAAGGGTTACTGGAAAGGCGGCACCGTCAGTGTATTTGGTTACGGTGGTGGCGTTATCCCCCGATTTTCGGAAGTCGCTGAGGAATATCCAGACTCTTCGGAATTTCACACACTACGTATTCAGCCACCCGCCGGTTTGCATTACTCAACAAAATTATTGCGTGACATGTGTGACATCTGGGAAGAGCACGGCTCAGGGTTAATAGCACTGCATGGTCAATCCGGTGACATCATGTTCCAGGGCTGTACCACCGACAAGGTGCAACCCGCATTTGATGATCTGAACAAGATCGGCCTTGATATGGGTGGCGCAGGCCCTGCTCTGCGCACATCGATGAGTTGTGTTGGTCACGCCCGTTGCGAGCAGTCATGTTATGACGAGGTACGTGCACACCGCACGATCATCAATGGTCTCCTGGATGAAATGCATCGGCCGGCACTGCCCTACAAGTTCAAATTCAAATTCTCCGGTTGCCCGAATGATTGCGTCAATGCGATCCATCGCGCGGATATGGCTGTTATCGGCACCTGGCGTGATGATATGCAGGTCAATCAGGAAAGAATTGTAGAACACGTTAAACAAGTTGGTCGTAAGCAGATGATCGATACGGTAATCGCCATGTGCCCGACCCGTGCTCTCAGCCTCAACGATGACGATACACTGGACATTGACAACCAAAGTTGTGTGCGTTGTATGCACTGCATCAATGTCATACCCAAAGCACTGTCACCGGGTAAAGACCGCGGTGTGACCATCCTCATGGGTGGCAAACGCTCACTCAAGATTGGTGACCAGATGGGTACCGTTATCCACCCGTTCCTGAAACTTGAGACCGACGAGGATTACGAAACACTGGTTGAGTTCACTGAAGAGTGCATTGACTTCTTTGCAGATAATGCACTGGAGCACGAACGTATCGGCGAAACCATTGATCGCATCGGCCTGGCCAACTTCCTGGAAGCAATGGATGTTCCAGTAGATCCGAACATGGTCAATCATCCACGTACCAGTTCTTATGTGCGTACCGATGATTGGGATATTGAAGCCGCAAAATGGTTCGATCACAAGAAAGCCAAGGCCGAAGCCAAAGCCGCAGCAGAAGCCGAATAGACAACACAAAACGTAGTAAATAATACGAGCAAAACACAGCGAGTATGAGGAATAAACGATGAATGATGCAATGCCACGCAGACCCGACGAACATGGAGTTCCGGATCCATTTCCATATATGCACCCAACCCTGAAAGCGAATTATGGCAACTGGGATTGGCATGAAAGACCAAGACCGGGTGTCCTGCATCACGTCGCCAAAGGCGGTGATGAAATCTGGACCGTCCGTGCCGGCACACAACGTCAGATGGACGTGGGCACGATCCGCAAGTTATGTGAACTGGCTGACGAATTTGCTGATGGCCATATGCGCTTCACAACCCGAAGCAACGCAGAGTTTATGGTTACATCTGCAGACAAGACCGCACCATTGATCGAAAAGCTGAATGAAGCGGGCTTCCCCGTCGGTGGCACCGGTAATTCATTGTCAATGATTTCGCATACCCAGGGTTGGCTACATTGCGACATCCCCGGCACCGATGCATCCGGAGTGGTTAAATCGCTGATGGATGAATTGCATCACGAATTCACCCATGAAGAAATGCCCAATCGTGTCCGCATGACAACTTCATGCTGCCAGATCAATTGCGGTGGCCAGGGTGATATCGCGATTAACGTTCAATACGTCAAACCACCAAAGATCAATCATGACCTGGTTGCCAACGTCTGTGAGCGTCCATCCGTTGTGGCGCGTTGTCCGGTGGCGGCTATTCGTCCCGCCATGGTCAATGGCAAACCCTCACTCGAAGTCGATGAGAAAAAGTGCATATGCTGTGGTGCCTGTTACCCGCCATGCCCACCGATGCAGATTAATGGCCCGGATTCGACCAAGCTCGCGATCTGGGTTGGTGGCAAACATTCAAATGCACGTTCCAAGCCGACCTTCCACAAACTGGTCGCTGCCAACCTGCCGAATAACCCACCACGCTGGCCCGAAGTCGCAGATATCGTCAAGCGGATTCTCTATGCCTACAAGGAAGATGGTCGCGCCTGGGAACGTTTGGGTGAATGGATCGAACGTATCGGCTGGCCACGCTTTTTCGAAATGACCGATCTGGCCTTTACCAAGCACCAGATTGACGACTGGCGCGGTGCCCGTAGCAGCTTGAACGCTTCAACTCACCTGCATTTCTGAAAACACTTACTTTGAAGCCAACATTATGAAATTAGGAATCTTAGTCAACGAAGGCCCGTTTACCCATCAGGCCTCGGACAGTGCCTACCGGTTTGCCGAGGCTGCGATTGCCAAAGGGCATGACGTATCCCGCGTGTTCTTTTACAACGATGGTGTTTACAACGCCAACAAATTGTCAGAGCCACAAACCGACGACCGGAACCTGGTTGCCTTATGGGCAAAACTGGGTAAAGCACACGGTATTGATCTGGTGGTCTGCATTGCTGCGGCCTTACGTCGTGGCATCAAGGAAGAGATCCTCCAGGATGGATTTCGTATTTCCGGTCTCGGCCAGTTGGTAGAAGCAGGCATTGAAAACGATCGCCTGGTCGTATTTGGCGATTGAAAGGAGCAAAAGAATGGAACCATGGGAAGAAGAAGGGCCGGAAGTCGTTAAACGCTTCATGTACGTCAATCGCAAAGCGCCTTACGGCACGATTTACGCACTGGAGTGTCTTGAAGTTGTTTTAGTTGCCGCTGCATTCGATCAGGATGTCAGTGTTGTATTTGTCGACGACGGTGTGTACCAGTTGAAAAAGAACCAGGACACAGTCGCTATCGGCATGAAAAATTTCTCTAAAACCTACCGGGCACTTGATGACTACGATGTGGAGAAAATTTACGTCGAACAGGAATCGCTCGATGCACGAGGCCTCAGTGCCGAGGATTTAATCATTCCGGTCGAAGTGGTCGCAGCCGACAATTTGCGTGAAATCATGGCGCAACAGGACGTGGTGATAAGCTCATGAGTACGATGCTGCACATAATCAATAAATCCCCATTGGATAGAAACTCACTCGATAGCTGCTTACGACTAGCCGAAGCCGGAAGCTCGGTTCTGCTGATAGAAGACGGTGTCTACGCAGCTTTAAGCAAGGCCTCTTCGGCTGAAGCGGTAAATAGCCGTTTGGGTGAACTGAAATTTTACGTACTCGGCCCCGATGTTTCTGCACGGGGCCTGGATGATAAACCTCTGATCGATGCGATAAATGTCGTCGACTACGGTGGTTTCGTCGATTTGGTGGTTGAGCACGAAGTTGCGCAATCCTGGTTGTAAGTAGATTTTTTAATTAATAAGGAAAGAGTAGATCATGGCATATGAATTGAACGGCCAAACATTTGAGTCTGATGAAGAAGGTTATCTTGTAGATCTCAGTGCATGGAATCCTGACCTGGCATTACTGATTGCCGCGGATGAAAAAATTGAGATGAATGATGACGCCTGGGAAGTTGTTAATTTCCTGCGTAGTTATTACGAAGAATATCAGATTGCTCCTGCTGTCCGTGTTCTGACCAAAGCAGTCAAGAAAAGACTTGGAGCGGAAAAAGGCAATAGCAAGTATCTCTACGAATTATTCCCATACGGACCGGCCAAACAGGCTTGTAAAATCGCCGGTTTGCCAAAACCAACGGGTTGTATCTAAATAAAACAGCGGGTTAGCGTAAGACCGCTTACCCGCCTGAATGGGGAGTAAAGGGCTTGTTGTTAAGCACGATCTTTGCTGTATTGTTCTACCTGGCGACGGCAGTTTTTGTCGTCGGATTGGCGTATAGAATCCGACTTTACGCAAAAACCCCCGCCCCCCTGAAAATCCCAACCACCCCGGCTCCGGTTACGCAGTCGGGTGTGGTTTTGCGTATGTTCAAGGAAGTAGCATTCTTCCACAGCCTGTTCAAATCCAACAAATGGACCTGGCTGTTTGGCTGGGTATTTCACGTTGCCATGTTACTGGTGGTCTTGAGACACCTCAGGTATTTCACCGAGCCCGTCTGGTTTTGGGTGAACCTGATCCAGCCCTTCGGCAAGTATGCCGGCTTTGCGATGCTCGTTGGCCTATTGGCCCTGTGGGGACGGCGGTTCCTGGTTGAACGTGTTCGTTATATCAGCGGGCCATCCGATCATCTGATGCTGATTCTGCTGATCGGTATTGCCGCAAGCGGACTGATGATGAAGTACGTGGCACATACCGACATCGTCTCATTAAAGGCATTCGCACTGGGTCTGATTTATTTTAACTGGCAACCATTGTCAGCCGACCCTGTGCTTTTAGTTCATTTGAGCCTGGTGCTGGTATTGATGTTCATTTTCCCGGTTTCGAAACTATTGCACGCACCCGGTGTGTTCTTTAGCCCCAGTCGGAACCAGGTGGACAACCCACGTGAGAAAAGACACCTTGCCCCCTGGGCGGCAGCGTTGGATACAGATCGACAAAAGCCGGAGACCAATAGCTGATGGCTGATTACGACATCATCCCAATCAATACGTTGTATGAGATTCCTGCCCTGAACAAGGGTGTGATGAAAGAGTCATCACCGTTTGTTGCAGCGCCAGCACACAATGAAGCACTCGGGTTTCCCGGTGAACTGGTCGACAACTGGCAGGAAAAAGCCATCGAGAAGTTCGGTGAGTTGCTTGAAAGGTCACGCGCATTGCGTGTGTATATGGATGGTTGTGTGAAATGCGGTGCGTGCACCGATAAATGCCACTACTTCCTCGGTACCGGTGACCCATTGAATATGCCGGTCGCCCGTCAGGATTTGCTGCGCAAGATCTATCGTCGTTATTTTACTTTCGCAGGCAAATACTTCCCGAAATTGGTAGGTGCCGAGGATCTAACCAAGGAAGTACTGGATGAATGGTATAGCTATTTTCACCAGTGCTCCCAGTGCCGTCGTTGCTCGGTTTATTGCCCATATGGTATCGATACTGCCGAAATCTCAATGGCCGCACGCGAGATCATGGATCACATTGGCAAGGGTCAGAAATACTGTAACGAAATACTCGCTAAGGTTCACAAGATTGGCAACAATCTCGGTCTGCCCGAAAAAGCGTTGATCAATACACTGGAAGACCTGGAAGAAGATATCGAAGATGAAACCGGCGTAGCCGTAAGAATCCCGGTCAACGAGAAAGGTGCCGATATCCTGCTGGTTACCCCCAGCGCTGATTTTTTTGCAGAGCCTCACATCGATGGTCTAATCGGTTATGCCAAGGTGTTCCACCAGGCAGGAGTGAGCTGGACAGTCAGCTCATATGCCTCCGAAGCGGCCAATTTCGCCATGTTCATTGGTTCCTATGAACAAATGAAACTACTGACCGACCGAATCAGGAAAGCAGCCGAAGACCTTGGTGTCAAACGCATCATATTCGGCGAATGCGGACATGCATGGCGGGTTGCCTACAGCTTTATGAATACCTTGTCAGGACCTTTTGATTTCCTCGATCCTGCCTACCCGGTTCCACAACATATTTGTGAATTCACCTGGGATCTGATCCAGAAAGGCAAATTGAGACTGGATAAGTCTGCCAATGACCATATGACCCTGACCTTCCATGACTCCTGCAATGTTGCACGAGGGTCGCGTATGGGTGATAGCCCGGGTGGGCAGTTTGAAATTCCACGGGCAATCATTAAGGCCGTATGCAATAACTTCGTAGATATGGCTGCCGATACAATTCACGAAAGTACTTTTTGCTGTGGCGGCGGCGGCGGACTACTGACTGATGACCTGATGGAAATCAGGGTAAAAGGCTCATCCCCACGTATGACAGCCTTGCAGGAAGTCGTTGAAGAACATGGTGTTACACATATGGCAGCGATCTGCGCCATCTGCAAAACACAATTTGCCAAGGTCATGCCGACCTACGGGATTGGCATGGACAGAATTGTCAGCCTCCATCAACTGGTATCAAACGCCATCATCCTGGATGGACAGGATGGATATGAAGCTGATGCTGAGACTGGAACAAATGAAGATGTGACAAATGAAGATGATACAACTGAAGATGTGGCTACTGCTTGATATGCCATTAATGATTATGACCAATACCAAGCGCGGTGATATGCGCAGGAAAACGACACGATGACAGAAAAACTTCTTACCAAACGCCGTTATAAAGACGGAGACAATACACCTCGGCCCTGGGTGGACGAAATTTTCACCGCCGATGCGTCTCACAAATGCCCGACCTATGTTCACCGTGCGCCACCGTGCCAGGGAAGTTGTCCATCGGGTGAGGATATCC
>CBDTVF010000146.1:0-7714 GCA_965363775.1 uncultured Gammaproteobacteria bacterium | reverse complement strand
TACTAAAAAAAACCGTACCGGAAGCCCACAATTACTACCTTTTAACAAACCGGGAAGGACACCGGTCTGTTCGCGCGCAACTATTTGAAGACTGGTTAAAAATACAAATCACTGAAAATATTCTTCGTCTGGGTGCGGATGGTCATTATCGTGCGTAGACAAAGTCAGAGTTGTAAATGTGGTGTCAGAGCAATAGTCGTCCCAGTCTGAAGCTAATAGCTGAAGTCCCATTACCTGCTTATTCCATATGGTTATAAGTGATCTGTAATAAAACCTTGTCTTGCGGGGTCTTAATACCTATGCTCAAGTCAGATTTGAATGGAAAAGCAAAGAATGCCTAGCAAGAACAACATGAACTCTATGTGTATGTGCCTGCCGCCCCCGGGGTGTGTGGTCTGCTGATCTGTTCCTGAAAGATTTTTACGCAAAACCACCCGCCCAAAAGGCGGGTGGTTTTTTTTTACATGATGATTGACTGATCCATAAAAACAACCAGGGTTACTTTATGAAACTACAACAATTGCGCTACCTCGTTGCCATTGTCGATAACGGCCTGAATATTTCAGCAGCCTCGGAAGTGCTTTTCACTTCTCAGCCTGGTGTCAGTAAGCAAATCAAGCTGTTGGAGGATGAGTTATCCCTGTCTCTATTTGTGCGAAAGGGCAAAAGCCTGACTACACTCACAGACGCCGGTCAAAAGGTCGTTCAGCGCGCCAGGCGAATACTCTCGGAAGCAGAAAACATCAAGGCATTGTCAAACGAGCTATCCGGCGAGGTAAAGGGTGAACTGGTAATTGCCACCACGACCACCCAGGCGCGTTATGTACTGCCTGACATGCTGGGCTTGTTTCATCAGCAATACCCCGGTGTTGGATTGCGTCTTCATCAGGGCACTTCTGAACAGATCGCACAGCAGGTACTGGACCGGCAGGCGGATTTCGCCATCGCTTCAGGGCAAAGCGAATTATTTGAAGACCTTGTAACCTTACCCATCTACAGTTGGGAGCGGATCATACTGGTACCACGCGATCACCCGCTTGCCAGTATCAAAAAACCCAGTCTCTCAGACATCGTAAAACACCCGATAATTTCGTATACCTACTCCTTCAATGAAGAATCATCACTGGGCCAGGTATTCAGCAATGCTGGTGTTGAACCCAACGTGGTATTCACAGCGCAGGACCCGGACATTATCAAGACCTATGTGCGCAAGGGCATGGGAATCGGCATTGTCTCTTGCATGGCCTATGATCAGCAGCGTGACAAAGACCTGGTGGCAATTGACACGGGTGACCTTTTCCCCAGGCTCACCACCTGGGTAGGCTTCAGAAGAGATCGATTTCTGAGCGATTATATGTTCAGTTTTTTAAAGCGAATTGTGCCAGGTGCCAACCGGGCTGGAATTGAGCAGGTCATTCATGGCCAGGCCCGAGGTGAAAACATTATCTCTTTTCCCGGCATTAAACCGGTTCAAAATCATCCTTTGTTTGGTAGTCAGTTCAAAACCTGCTGTGCGGGCTAAGACTCGCTATCATTGGCTGACATGTCAAAGCGCTCGGGTTGATGCAGTCCGCACTCACGTACCAGGCCAAAAAAGCGTGTTTCTTCATCATTGTCATCTTCACCCATTGGTCTGGAAGTGTGAACATCACCAATTGAGACAAAGCCCTTTTTCCACAGTGGGTGGTAGGGCAGGTCATGCTTTTTAAGGTATTCATGCATATGGCGGTCAGTCCAGTCTGCCAGGGGGTGGATCTTGATAACATTACTGTCATGCGTCTGCACAATCCGGATATCCCGACGACTTCCTGATTGGCTGCGTCGTAGTCCACTGAACCATATCCCGGTATCCAGAGACTCCAATGCGCTGGCCATGGGTTCAACTTTGTTGAGTTGATTGTAGCGTTCAATACCTTCAACACCCTGTTCCCAAAGTCGGCCAAAGCGCACTTCCTGCCAGGCAGGTGACAGATTCGCGCGATAGATCTTGAGGTTTAGTGAAAGTCTGCGTTTCAACTCATCCACAAATTGATAGGTCTCGGGAAACAGGTACCCGGTATCAATCAGAACCACCGGAATATCCGGTTTTAAGCCTCTAAGCAAGTGCAGCATGACAGCGGATTGGGCACCGAAACTTGATGTCAGGATAGAATTACCCGGTAAGTAATCCAAGGCCCATTGCACGCGTTCGATAGCAGATAGTTTTTCCAGGCATGGTGCAACGGACGCCAGTTGGGTAGCGGACCAGCTTTGCTGCGGGGATGGCACGCAGAGCCTCAATAGAGGTTTAGACATTTTGACTAGCCTCTGTTTGAAAAGAATCTCCATTGCTAACAAACCAGTCGCCAAAGTACTCACCACTGCTCCTCTGCTCCCGGTACAGTTCAAACAACTGATCCAGGCTATTGAGAATAGTGGTTTCGTCGGCATTTTCCGCAATCATCCGGTTCAAACGTGTACCGTCATATGCTGCACCAAGATGCAGGTTGTAACGACCGGGTGCTTTGCCCACCAAGCCAATTTCAGCAAGGTAAGGTCTCGCACACCCGTTGGGGCAACCGGTCATACGAATGGTAATGGCCTGGTCTTCAATTCCATGTTTTATCTGTAAGGCTTCAATCTTCCCGAGCAGGTCCGGCAAATAGCGTTCCGCCTCGGCCATGGCTTGACCACAGGTGGGCAGGGCTACGCAGGCAATGGAGTTTAGTCGCAGTCGGGATAACTTCTTGTAGGCGTCCAAACCGTAGTGTTCAACCAAAGTATCAATTGCTGCTTTCTGGCTGTCTTTGACATTGGCAATCACCACGTTTTGATTGGGTGTCAGGCGAAAATCCCCTGTGTGGATTTCTGCAATCCTGCGCATACCGGTTAACTGTTGTGCTCTTCCGGTATTTGCCAATCGGCCATTTTCGCTAAACAACAATAAATGCCAGGCACCATCATCTGACTGCTGCCATCCGAAATTGTCGCCATTCTGGGTGAATACATAAGATCTTGGTGGCTCGACCGGATAACCTAGTCTGTGTTCCAACTCTTTTATTAACCAGGGCAAACCCTGGTCTTCCAGTGTGTACTTGAAGCGGGCACGTTTGCGGTTGCTGCGGTTTCCGAAGTCTCTCTGAATGGTAACAATGGCCTCGGATATCTCATTAACCTGGCCAGGCTTGCACCAACCCAGCACTTTGGCCAGCAGGGGATAAGTTGTGGGATCGCCATGGGTGTCTCCCATACCACCACCAACGGTGATGGTAAATCCGGTCAGTTGGCCACTCTCTTCGGTCGCAATAAAGCCGATGTCATGTGCCTGCACATCCACATCATTGTACGGTGGTATGGCGAAAGCGATTTTGAATTTGCGCGGCAGGTACAGGTCACCATAAATAGGCTCAACATCTTGATGGCCAACCACTTTCTTCTTGTCCAGCCAAATTTCGTGGTAGGCACTGGTATTGGGAGTCAAATGTTCACTCAGGCTCGCAGAGCTTGCGTATACCTGGCTGTGCAAATCGCTCAGCTCCGGCAAGGATGTGCACATGACATTTCGATTGACATCACCGCAGGCGGCAATGGTGTCCATCAACGAGTCATTGATAGCGCGGATACTGTTTTTGAGATCCGTTTTCAGCACACCATGAAACTGAAAAGCCTGCCGGGTAGTCAGTCGTAAACTGCAATTGGCCCATCGGGTTGCTATGGCATCAAGCGACAGCCATTGTTCAGGTGTGCAAACACCACCTGGCACCCGGACACGTATTAAAAAACTATGATCCGGCTCAAGTTTTTGCCGGCGTCGACTGTCTCGATGATCACGGTCATCCTGTTGATAAATGCCGTGGTACTTGCTCAGCTGGGTATCATCTTCTGCAAGCGTGCCGGTAGCGCCATCACCCAGCCCTTCCTTTAAGGTGCCGCGCAGAAAGTTGCTGGCTGCCTTGATTCCCTCAACCGGGTTGCTGGATGTTGTGTTACTCATCAGTAGAGATCCTTTTTAATTCGCCCCTGGCGACGTAATTCGGCAAATGCACCGGCGGTCTCGTCAGGTTCGATACCCTGTTGTTGGGCCAATACGTCCTGCAATGTCTGTTGAACAGCCTGTCCCATTTGTAATGAGCCACACAGGTAGACATAAGCGCCACGCTTTAACCACTCGTTAATGTGTTCTGCCTGTTCCAGAATTACATCCTGAACATAGTGTTTTTCTGACCCGTCCCGCGACCAGGCGGTATCGATACGCTTGAGCAGACCACTGTCACGCCAGTGCAACCATTCGCGCTGGTAGAGAAAATCTGTGCGCAGCTGTGGATTGCCAAAAATCAGCCAACTATCAGGTGCGTTTGAACGACTTTCCAGTTCCTGTAAAAAGGCACGGTAGGGCGCGACTCCGGTTCCGGCGGCGACCATGATGATCGGTGCCTGTGGATTCTCCGGCAGTCGGAACCGGCGGGTGGACTCGACAAACACTTTTACCTGCTCACCGGGACTAAGGCGTCTGTTGAGCAAACCACTGGCAACACCTGTTCGCCTGATCCCATTCGCATCGCTATTGAGTGTGGCTACCGTTAAATGTACCTCTTCATCAACTGTCTTTTGGCTCGAGGCGATTGAATAGGACCTCGGTGCGAGTGGCCTCAGGCTGTCGACCAGGCATTGTGGCTCAAGCTGTGCCGGATACTCTTCGGCGAGGTCTACCAGTTGCCGAGTTTCAATGAAGTTCTGTTGCTGCTTGGCATCAAGCCCTGAAAAGACAGTTGTCAGCTCTTCCCGACCAGACACAACTGCATAGTTGAGCACTGTCTTACTAGTGAGGCGGGTAATTTCCAGCTGGTTTGTCAGTGCGTCGCCCAGACTGTATTCCTTTTCCTTGATACGCACTGGCACCGATGCGGGAATCTCAAAAATGTCCAGCAAATGTTCAACTAATTGCGGTTCATTCGGCGCCCATACTCCCAATGCGTCACCCGGTTGATATTGCAGACCCGAGTCTTCCAGTAACAATTCGAGGTGAAATACCTCTTTTGTCGAATCCTCTGCAGTTATTCTCTGTACCTGTCCAACTTCAGCGGAAAATGGTTGCTCACGGCTCCACTGTAGCTGATTGGGAACGAGGCTCAGGTGGTGTGCGGGTGCAGGTTCCAGGTTGCTGGTGCGATTCTCAGACGCGAGGTTCTCACGGGCATATCCGACCACTTCTTCACTATAGACTTTAGCCTGATTCGTATAGTCAACATCACATTCCTGACGCTGCCCGAAAGAACTTGCCCCTAGTTCCTGCAAACGTTCATCCAGTCGTCTGCCAGCCTCACAAAACTGCTGGTAACTGCTATCGCCGAGAGCAAGAATCCGGTAATTCAGTTCGGTCAGTCGCGGTGCCCGTTCACTTTCGAGATATTCAAATAGGCTTAAGGCCTCGTCCGGTGGGTCACCTTCTCCGTGAGTACTGATAACAAACGCGACATTTTTGAGTTTACGTAATGCAGCAGGTCGAAAATTGTCCATGGAATGCAATTCTGTATTGATCCCCTGATTCTGCAGTTCTTCTGCCAGGCTGCTGGCTATATTCTCACTGTGACCTGTCTCCGTGGCATAAATAATGCTAAGAATGTCACCCGTCGCGGCAGTCGGTTGCGGTTGCTGAGGTATTTCAACAGGCTTTGCCAGGCGACCGGCCAGATAGCCACTCAACCACTGTGACTGAACAGGATTCAATTCGCCGATATTGCTTTGCAGCTGTTTTAGTTGTTGCTCGTTAAATGGAGAATTCTCAATTCGAAGTGCGCTTAGCATGGTCTTACACCGTTTGGGCCAGGTTAAGACCTTATAGCTGGTGGGTCACGCTGTGAACGAAGTAATCTCTATACCTCCATAACGATTTGGAATAAGGTTTTAATGCTACTGATACGTATTCACATTTCCTCCACATTTCCCCCACATTTCTTCTTTAGTCTCCTTAGCCTCTCTAACAATGAAAATCTGTGATGACAGGAAGGAAAATATGACGAAAATAAAAATGCTAAATACACTGATAATAGCCTTCGGGTTCCTACTGCAAATGTTGCCAGCTCAAGTCAACGCGCAAGACAGTTACCCCGAGGATGGGTGGTGGTGGGATGCAGAAGCACCGGGACGTGGTTACTTTATTGAACGGCAGAAGAACTACATATTTGTTGCCGCATTTATCTACACCGATGATGGCAGTCCCGAGTGGCTCACTTCTAATGGTGAGTACACACCTGCTGAAGCGGATACCGGTAGTATTGGCAGCTTCACCGGCAATGTTTACCGTAACAGCGACGGCCAATGTATTGGCTGTGATTACATGGCACCAACTGAAGCTGAATCGGAGCAAAGTCCACTCAGTATCACTTTTAGTGACAATCAGAACGGGGTCATGGAGTGGTTCGGCGAATCGCTAACCATCACCCGTTTTTTCTGGTCATGGGCCGATGCTGCGGATCAACTGACTGGAACCTGGTTGTTGACCGAACTGGAAAACAGCGCTGCTCTTAGTCAACTGGTATCTATTGAAAGAAATGACACTACCGGCGTCGCTTCAATCAGGAACGTGGTCAACGGTACTGACGTCGGTACCGTAGAGTTATTCGACAATGATCTGGTTTTGACATTGACTGACATGTCTGAAAGCGAATTACCCCTCGTGATGCCCGAATCGAAGCGATTCTATGCCGGTTTTGGCGATTCCAATGCCCTACAGGTTTTTGCGGTGCGCCTGGATGATATGCCGATGGGTAATATTGATATCCCGGTTACGGAAGGGGACGGCTCCACACAAGGAGTTTTGTGCGCGTACTTTGACAGTACGCCCAACGCCCAGGCATCATTGACCTATACCAGTATTTCTGAGTGGACCTGTTCAGAAAATTCCCGGCTGCTCAGTGCCAACGGTATTCCTGATCACCAGGTTGGTACATTTCCCAATGCCAATAACCCGAACACCATTTCGGAACAAAGCGTGTCCGCAAGCTTTACCCTTACACCGACAGAAACCGGTACTGCCACCGAGCTGGGTGGGCCAAGAGGTGCTATTGGATGAGTTCAACCATCATCGCGCCGCCATTGTCGGGTCTATAGCGCAAAACGTTACGCTGAGCGACAAACACGCAAATCTCCCACTGGATGGCATCATGCTTTCACCCGTGGTACCGCATGACGCTTCAGACGAGTCGATATCACATTTGACTGTCATGGGCCGGTTTGCATTAGCAAATACCAAGGGTAGCTTGCGCTTCCAAGCCGGCTTGTTCGGTGAGCAATCCGCCGAACAGCGACTGAAAATCACAGCGACTCGTCAATCGGATAACCAGGAACACGTTTTTGAGTTAACGCCTGCGACACCAGCAGAAATGCTGTTCGCTGACAATACATAATCACTCGAATCCGTATGGAAAACTCGGTACGTCCTGTGTGTGGTATGGTATTTTCTATACTCGGTAGTAGCTGCTCAGCAAGGGAACATCATGGAACCTAATTTATCTTTCGACGAGACATTGATCGACAATCAGGATAAGTTCAGCGACGCTTTTTTTCAGCAATTTGAATTAAGGCACAGAGAAACACCGCTGCAACTCAATGACGACGTCAGTAAGAACTACCTGTTCCCGACCTTTTATGCCGATACCAGCTGTGCGATCGCCATTTTCCATTGCGATTACCAGGCCGCCAAGGCGATGATGCCAGTACCAAGTATGGAGCCGGT
>CBDTVF010000145.1:0-7722 GCA_965363775.1 uncultured Gammaproteobacteria bacterium | reverse complement strand
AGGGTGGGTAACTTGTTACCCACGATTTGTTTCATTGTTTAACCGCTCACCCGTGGGTAACAAGTTACCCACCCTACTTCTTTTTTTTCAGCATGTTGGTCATCAGTGCCCGCAGCGCGGCGGGTCTGATGGGTTTGCGTAATAATCCGTAACCCTGGGCTTTAACGGCTTCTTCGAGTTCACTGGAGCGATCGGCTGTAATGACAATTGCAGGCAGGTGGGTGCCGAGTACATTGTCGAGGTGCTCCATTACCTGCAAACCATGACTCTGATCGCTCAGGTGATAGTCGACCAGTACGAAATCCGGTGTTCCATGCATTAATACCTGTTGAGCCGCCTGTGCCTGGGTCTGGGCTAACATAACGGCAGGGCAACCCCAGCGGTCCAGTAGAAGATTCATCGCCTCAAGAATGTCAGGTTCGTTATCCACGCACAGCACGACCAGGTCTTTCAAACCCGCAGATTCTACATGGGTAGTGACGGGGCTTTCTGATCGCCGTATGTCCGTTTCCCGGGCCAGTGGCACAGTCACCGAAAAACAACTGCCATGACCCGGTCTTGAACTGAGGTCTATCGTGTGATCCAACATCCGCGCAATCCGGTCACAGATGGCAAGACCGAGCCCCAGGCCCTTTTCATCCAGCCGGCGGGCATAGTCCAGACGGTGAAACTCCTGAAAAATGGCTTTTACTTCGGAATCATCTATGCCAACACCTGTGTCCCACACGCTGATTCGTAGTTGATCTCCCCGTAAGCGACAACCCAGCAGTACACCCCCGGTTTCGGTGTAGTGGATTGCATTGGCCAGGAAGTTTTGCAGGATGCGATATAACAGGTTGCGATCGCTGTAAATCACATGATTTGTCGGGTGGACCCGCAAGACAAGATTATGGTTACCGGCCAAAGCTTTGAAACGCCTGCGCAGTTGTTCGAACAATTCGGGGATCGGTATCGCTTCAGGTACCGGATCATACATACCCGAATCCAGTTTGGATATGTCCAGCAGGGCACTGAGCAACTGTTCGGCAGCCCTCAGGCTACGGTCAATTCTGACAACTAACTGGGATTGTTCGTCGTCAGTGCCCTCTTGTTGCTGGCGCAATATCGAAACAAACAAACTGGCGGCATTCATGGGTTGCAACAGATCATGACTGGCCGCGGCCAGAAAACGTGTCTTGCTGAGGTTTGCTTCCTCGGCAACCAATCTTGCTTCCTCCAATTCTTTATTGGTATCGCTGAGTTCGAAGGTACGTTGTTGTACGCGTTGTTCGAGTGTCTCATTAGCCAGCTGCAACTTGCGCTCGATGTCTTTGAAATGCGTGATGTCAGTGAAAGTTGTGACATACCCGCCACCCGGCATCGGGTTGCCCCGGATTTCAAGTACTTTGTCACCCAGCCATTGGCGTTCGTACCGATATTCCTGACCGCTGCGCAAATGGGCCAGGCGTTTTTCAATCTCGCTTTTGTGGTCGCCAATTAATCCGCGTTTGACATTCAGGTGGATTAGCTCCGCGATTGGTTTTCCTATATGTAGCGCGTCCTCAGGGTATTGCATGAACTCCACGTAGCGCCGGTTCCAGCCTACCAGGCGCAAGCCCTGGTCAACGACACTGACACCCTGTGACATGTTATCCAGTGTGGACTCGAGTAGCTCGCGGTTGAACTGAACGGCCTGCGATGTGCGGTCCAGCAGTTCCATTACCGCCTCGGGTCCCAGGCCCCGATGGTGCAGTGCAGCGCTCAGAACAGTCCTTGCAGAGGCGGAACCAATCGAACCGGCAAGCAGGCGTTCGCCAAACTGGATCGTCTCCGGTGTTGCCAGTGCATCGGGCAACATTTCGGCGAGCCCCAGGTGAGTCATCAGGGCTTTACGGGTTTTACTCGTACCCAGGAAACGACCGATAGTGGATTCCAGTTCTTCCAGCGTGATCAATCCGCTGAACTTCTCCATGCCTGCTTCAGCGATGGAGGAGGATTCCCTATCCGGTTTCAGCAGGGAAACAAGGACGATGGTCACTGTGTTCAGCAACAGCGAGAACATTGCACCCTGATTGAAACTCATTGAAGGGATGAGCGTGAACAGGTTCTCCAACTGACTTATTGCGGTGAATGAAGGCAACAGTAACCAGATAAACCAACTGCCCACGCCTAATGACAGTCCCCAGATGGCGCCTGTTTTGCTTGCACCTTGCCAGTAGATACCGATCAACATCGCCGGGGCGAACTGTGCAGCCGCCGAAAAGGACAGCAAACCGATAGAGGCAAGCGGGACACCGGCTTCAATGGCCTGGTAATAGGCAACGGCCGCCAGCGCCAGCAGCAGGATGGATACCCTGCGGACCCGTAACAGTGTTTGTGAGAGGTCATGCTTGCCACGGTTTTTGGTCAGGCCGCTACGCAGTAACAGTGGCATGACAATGTCGTTACTGATCATGATTGCCAGCGCTACCGTCGAGACGATGACCATACCGGTAGCCGCCGAAAAACCACCAATGAAGGCCAGCAAGGTAAGCACGGGCTGGTCAAAAGCCAATGGCAGTGACAGAACATAAGTGTCCGGATTGACTGACTGGCCGGCGAATTGTGTCAGCCCGGCCAGGGCAATGGGTACAACGAGTGCGGCGAAAATAATCAAATAAACAGGAAAGACCCAGCGCGCAACACGCAGGTCAGTGCGGTCCCGAAATTCGACAATGGCCACGTGGAACTGACGTGGCAGACACAGGATGGCCACCATACCCAACACCAGTTGAATGCCAAAACCTTCAGGAAGCCTCCAGGGGGTAAACAGACTCTGGTATTCACCATGCTCCCGCATGGTTTCCGCCACACTGCCCAAACCATCGAAAACCCCGAATATTGCGAACAGGCCAATGGCAACAAAAGCCAGTAACTTGACCAGGGATTCGAAGGCGATGGCCCACATCAAACCTCTGTGGTGTTCACTGGCATCCATGTTTCGGGTACCAAATACCATGGCAAATACAGCCAATGCCAGCGCCAGGTATAAGGGCAGTTTATCGGGCAGGATCGAGGCGTTTCCTGTGGCCCTGCTGATAACATCAATACCGGCGGTAATGCCTTTGAGCTGTAATGCGATATAAGGCACTACGCCTATGACGGCAGCACATGTGACCAACACTGCGATGGTGTGACTACGGCCATAACGAAAGGCAATGAAATCTGCGATGGATGTAATGCGCCGGTCCCTGCTGGTGATGGCGATACGTCTGATGACGTCGAATCCCAGCAGCATCATCAGTACGGGCCCGAGGTAGATGGGCAGAAATCCCCAGCCGGTAGATGCCGCACTACCCACAGCCCCGTAAAACGTCCACGACGTGCAATAAACCGCCAGTGAAAGCGAGTAGATAATGGCCTTGAATTTACGGTGATCACGCCCGATTCGTTGCTTGTCACCTACCCATGCAATGGCGAACAGCAGACCCATATAGGCCAGCACAATAAGCGTTAAATTACCGGGATTAAGCATATTCCGCGAAGTTTTTTCTTCTGTTTTGGCTCGGACAATTTACGGGTTGAACATTCTCTACGACTAAAGTAGGAGCGTCATGCTTTCACTTCGAACGTAACATAGTGATCGGGAATTTACCATCAAAGAGAGGCTACGCCATGAGTGAACAAACACAAAGACAAGCTTATTGGAAGGCAAATCTGAGGCTAGTGGCATTCTGCCTCAGCATCTGGTTCGTCGTGTCATACCTATTTGGAATCATACTGGTTGATCAGCTAAATGCCATCAGTCTTGGCGGCTACAAGTTGGGCTTCTGGTTCGCGCAACAGGGTTCAATGTACATCTTTGTCATATTGATCTTTTTCTATGCCAACCGCATTGGAAAAATCGACAAAAAATTCAACGTGCACGAAGACTGAAGGGGATAAATAATGGATCTTAAAATACTAACTTATTTAGTCGTCGGTGCCACTTTTGCACTTTACATTGGCATTGCCATCTGGGCCAGGGCAGGCACCACCAAGGAATTTTACGTCGCAGGCACGGGTGTGCATCCGATTGCCAATGGTATGGCAACAGCTGCTGACTGGATGTCTGCGGCATCGTTTATTTCCATGGCGGGTCTGATCGCCTTTTTGGGATATGACGCCTCGGTATACCTGATGGGATGGACCGGTGGTTATGTTTTGTTGGCATTATTGCTGGCACCCTATCTGCGTAAATTCGGTAAATTCACAGTGTCCGAATTTATCGGTGAACGGTACTACTCCAAGGCCGCGCGCATGGTTGCCGTAATCTGTCTTATTGTGGCCTCCATAACTTACGTTATTGGTCAGATGAAAGGTGTGGGTGTTGCATTCGGGCGTTTCCTGGAAGTTGATTTTCATACCGGCGTTGGCGTGGGTATGGGCATTGTATTTATCTACGCTGTACTGGGTGGAATGAAGGGTATTACCTATACCCAGATCGCTCAGTACTGTGTGCTGATTTTTGCCTACACGGTGCCCGCCATCTTTATCTCGCTGAACTTGACAGGTAATCCGATTCCACAAATCGGCCTGGGTAGCACGATGGCCGATGGCTCGGGTGTTGCACTGCTGGATAAACTGGACATGATCGTGACGGACCTTGGTTTTGTAGCGTTCACGGCGCAGAAGTGGTCGACCTTGAACATGGTGCTGTTGACGCTGTCCCTGATGATCGGAACGGCGGGTTTGCCACACGTCATTATGCGTTTCTTCACGGTACCCAGGGTTGAGGATGCACGTACTTCTGCCGGTTGGGCTTTGGTATTTATTGCAATCCTCTACACCACTGCACCCGCAGTGGGTGCGATGGCCCGTATTAATCTGATGGAAACCATCCAGTCCGGTCCTGTTGGTGCCGCGGATGGCAACATGGTTTATGAGCAAAGACCCGCCTGGTTCAAAAACTGGGAAGTCACCGGGCTGTTGAAGTTCGAAGACAAAAATGGTGACGGTCGCGTCCAGTATTATGATGACAAGAATGAAGCCTTTGCTGCGAAGGCTGCGAGTTTTGGCTGGAAGGGCAACGAGATGGTCAAGGTCGATCGTGACATCATGGTACTAGCCAATCCTGAAATCGCCAATCTGCCGAACTGGGTAATTGCCCTGGTGGCCGCAGGTGGTTTGGCCGCTGCGTTGTCGACGGCCGCTGGTTTGTTGCTGGCTATATCTACGGCTGTTTCACATGATGTGATCAAGGGCATGATAGCGCCGGATATCTCGGAGAAGAAAGAACTGCTGGCCAGTCGCCTGGCAATGGCGGGTGCGATTGTGGTGGCCGGCTACCTGGGTATGAATCCACCCGGCTTTGCGGCACAGGTGGTGGCGCTGGCATTTGGCCTGGCAGCATCGTCCATATTCCCTGCCCTGATGATGGGTATCTTTAACAAGAATATGAACAATGTAGGCGCAATCGTCGGTATGTTGACAGGTTTGCTCTCAACCCTGTTATATATCTTCTGGTTCAAGGGCTGGTTCTTTATTCCTGGAACAGAGATGGCAGCCAATACACCGGATAACTGGTTTATGGGTATCTCACCCGAGGCATTTGGTGCGGTAGGTGCAATGTTTAACTTTGGTTCAGCTTATGTTGTTTCCAAATTTACGGCGCCTCCACCAGAGCATATCCAGCATCTCGTGGAAGATATCCGTGTACCGATGGGTGCAGCAAAAGCACAAGCTGACCATTGATACACACGTAAGGTAAAATATGGGGCCAGCTTTTATGCTGGCCCTTTTTTTATTGATAACAGGTAAATTTTAGAAAGATCATGTCCGAAAACTATAATGACGTAGCTTACGCGGTTGAATTTCTGCATACCGTGCAGCCTTTCAACGATTTGACCAGCGAAGAATTAAACTGGCTCGCCCGCAAGCTGGAAGCGGCATACTACCCGCAGGGCAAGGTTATTTTTTCATCCCAACCCTCACCCGGGCTGGCCATCATCCGCAAGGGTGCAGCCAGGTTATTGGATGACAAACACAAGTTCCTGGACAAACGTTCTGAGGGCGAGCTTTTCGGCCATGAAATTTACTTTCACGGTGAGCTGAAAGACTATCATGCCGAGGCTGAGGAAGATTGCCTGGTATGGCTTCTAAACCCTGAGGATTTTGCAAAACTTCGTCGTAAACACCCGTTGATTGGTGAGTATTTCAGTAGTCATCTCAAGTCCCGCTTGAGTGCCGCAACCCAGGTGAAACATACGGTCAGACAGGTTGGTGACCTGCTGAAACGTGAACCTGTGCTGGTCAGCAGCGAAGTGAGTATTCGTGAGGCCGCGCAGCGGATGACTGCTGAAAATGTATCCAGCATTCTGGTTGTTTGTGATGAAGAATTGTGTGGCATTGTCACCGACAAGGATTTGCGTCGAAGGGCGCTGATGGAAGGTCTGGACACCAGTCTGCCTATCAGTAGTGTCATGACCCGAAAGCCCATGAGTATCCCGGCCGATACAGATGTGGACGCCGCCTTACTGATTATGATGCGTGAAAATTATCACCATCTTCCAATCGTGGATGGAACCCGACCCTTGGGGCTGGTGACTGCGGGGGATATTCTGCGTGCTCAATCCGAACATCCTTTGAGACTTGTGAGGGATATTTACAAACAGGACAGTCTCGGTGAGTTACTCAAGCTGAGCCGGCGCCTGCCGTCGCTGTTCGAGCGTATGGTTAATCTCGGTCGTGGTGTTGGACAGATGGGGCGGATGGTTACACACATCACCGACGCATTCACAGTTCGCTTGATTGAACTTGCCGAAATAAAACTCGGACCTCCTCCAATGACATATGCGTGGGTTGCCTTTGGTTCTCAGGCGCGTGAGGAGCAGACGGCCAGAACTGATCAGGATAACGGCCTTATTCTTGAACGCGAAACGGATGAGGGCGAAGGGGAATATTTTTCGAAACTTTCCGAAATGGTTTGTGACGGACTGGATCAGCTTGGTTACGTGTATTGTCCGGGTGAGATCATGGCGCTTAACATCAAGTGGCGTGTCCCCCTGCCTGTCTGGCTAAAGTACTTTGATCGCTGGATTGACGAACCGGATCCGAAGTCGGTGATGCACTGCAGTATTTTTTTTGATATACGCTGTGTGCATGGCGAAAACTCATTTGTGGAGAAGTTGCAGGCGCATGCCAGTTCAAGAGCAAAATCAAACCGGATTTTCCGTCGATTTATGGCCGGTAACGCACTGAGCCACAGACCGCCTCTGGGCTTTTTCAGACGTTTTGTACAGGAAGATGATGGCTCGCAAAGTGAAGGTCTAAACCTGAAGCATCGAGGTATTGTGCCGATAACAGACCTGGTCAGGATACGTGCCCTGGAAGCAGGCGTAAGTGCTGCCAATACATTCCAGCGAATTGATCTGGCAGTGAAAGCCGGCGTGATGAATGAAAAAGACGCCAGCAGCCTGCGGGATGCCCTGATCCTTATTAAGCGGATTCGCTTCATCCACCAGTCGGCGCAGATGTCTGCCGGTGAACAACCCACCAATTTTGTACCGCCTGAAGA
The DNA here is from genome assembly GCA_965363775.1 of uncultured Gammaproteobacteria bacterium. Lineage (GTDB taxonomy): Bacteria > Pseudomonadota > Gammaproteobacteria > Xanthomonadales > SZUA-36 > SZUA-36. The sequence continues at coordinate 209 of CBDTVF010000145.1, read as the reverse complement.
GCTATCCCCCCTAATGAGGCGAAACCTCAAAGCGGCCTTCATGCTGGTGTTAGAGGCCCAGAACGCGCTGGCACACAGATACCAGGTGCACTGATGTTCAGGCAATGGCGCCTGCGCAAACGGTGCCAGGTACTTGCCGGTCAGTGCAGACGGGCAAGCCTGCAATCTTATATTGAGAAATGTCCGGGGCAGGCTGTCGATAAGCTTGT
>CBDTVF010000144.1:0-7725 GCA_965363775.1 uncultured Gammaproteobacteria bacterium | reverse complement strand
GGGTGCAACTTTTACGATGGGCAGATAATCACCTTCACCTACACCCAGACTGAACCCGCCGGCCATTTCGATATCCGTTTCAACCGGTACTGCCCTAATTGCGATTTTCTCAGCATTGGGGTTGAGGTTATCCAACTGCGGTGTAGGCGGTTGTGGAGGAGCCGATTCAGGTGGTGGTGGCTTTTTAGGTTTTAGCTGCCGGGTCTTGACGGATTCGTCACGTTTAACCCTGACAAAATCTATCAGGTTGCCCGCCCCATCATCGTTCAATGTACGATCTGCGGTTTCAATCAGGTATTGCATTAACCAGAAAAGGCTGAGGGTAACGGCCAGCGCCATAATAAGCCCAATGACCAGTCTGGTCAGGTTTGCAGCCTGACTCTGAGATAATCTTTGATTAATTGTTGCTGACATGGCTGTTCTTAAGGCTCGTTGGCGGCGATTGAAACGTTAAACACACCTGCTTGCCGTGCGGCATCCATGACCTGGATCAAAGTATCTGTCTTGGATTCCTTGTCAGCCTGGATCACAACCGAACCCTGCGGGTTCTCGGCATGTAGCCGTTCGATATTCGGACGTACTGACCGGATATCAATCATACGACGGTCAATCCATATATCGTTGTTGGCTCCGATCGCAATCAGGATATTTGCATTTTCCGCTTTGGTTGCAGTTGCAGCATCGGGTCGGTTAACTTCAATACCAGCTTCTTTAACAAAAGTCGCCGTGACGATAAAGAAGATCAGCATGATAAATACCACGTCCAGCATGGGCGTGATATTAATTTCCGATTCTTCTTCGACTTGAGTTTGGTTAAAAAATTGCTTCATTCAAATTCTCCAGCGACGTCTCGGTCACTTGTCACCTACATACAGGTTATCCGCGAGCAATTCGCGTTCCCGTGAGGCTTTACGTTGTAAGTAAGTTGCCATAGCGACTCCGGAAAGAGCCGCTACCATGCCGGCCATTGTCGGAATGGTAGCCTTGGAAACACCGCCAGCCATTGAACGAGGGTTACCCGAACCGGATATAGCCATCACTTCAAAGACTTCAACCATACCGGTCACTGTTCCGAGCAAACCGAGCAGAGGACACAAGGCCACACAGGTCTGTATCAGCGGGATGTTACGTTCAACCTGCGCAGAAACCTGCGAGATTAAACGTGTCCGGATCTGATGAGCACTCCATGATTTGTGATCACTGCGGGCTTCCCAAATCTGTATGGTTGTGGCAGCCATTTTCTTGTGGCCTGTTCGCAAGTAGAACAATCTCTCGAGTATGAGCATCCACATGAACAAGGTGAGGAAACCAATCACAAACAGTACATTCCCACCGAGATCCATGAAGTCACGGATTGTTTCTAGCGCTGGCAGATAGTAATAAATCAAGTCCATGAGTAGATTACCTTATCAGGCTGACTGATTACTTTCGGCACGCTCTGCGAGCATGCCAGCGGCTTCTTCTTGCAATATCTGGGTCAGTCTTCTAGCACGACTGGCGACCAGCGTGTGCAGGAATACGGTTGGAATAGCAACACACAGACCAAGAACCGTGGTGACCAGTGCGGTTGAAATACCGCCAGCCATCAGTTTCGGATCACCGGCACCATACAGCGTGATAGCCTGGAAGGTGACGATCATACCGGTTACCGTACCCAACAGTCCCAACAACGGTGCGACCACTGAAATAATCTTCAATAGCGGTAGCATGGAGTTGAACTTGGGTGTTTCCCTTAGTATGGATTCGCCCAGTTTGAGCTCCATTGTCTCAATGTCTGTATTGGGATTATCCTTGGTCACCATGAGGACACGGCCCAGTGGATTATTGGCCTTGGGCTCGTCGAGATGCTTGATTTGCCGGCTTACCTTGGCACTAATTGCAGACAGTGCAAGTACACGCCAGACTGCGATGAGTACACCGACAATACCGAGAGAGATAATTACATAACCAACAGTTTTACCCTGTGCAATACGTTCTGTCAGGCTTGGTGACTGTACCAGCAAACCAAGTAACTGACCGCGCGTCGGATCAAGACCGATTGGGTGCTGACCGGATGAAGCATCTGTCAGATCTGCGATACGACCGGTGTAACGACTTGCTGGCTGACGTTGCAGTTCAACCAGGCGTTGTGTTTCCGGAATGTATTCCAGGTATTTGCCTTCGGATAAAACGTTGAATGAACCAATACGGGTAACTTCCTGTTGATTCTCTTCACCACTGGCATTAACAACCGTGGTTGTAAAAGTTGAAACCTTACCTGTTTCGGTCATTTCACGTTGCAATTCAAACCACAAACGCTCGATTTCCTCAAGTGAGGCCAAACGGTTTGATTTGCCCATCTTCTTGGCAAACGCAAGCAGGAAATCAGTACGTTCAGGAAACTGAATCTGGGTTACCGAAGTTTCGAATTGTCCACGCGCATCACCTGAGGCTTGCTGCAGAACACCAAACAACTCTTTAAGACCACCGAGGCGATCCTGGAACTGCTGTTCCAGCGTAAGAATACGACCGTCATTGGCTTCGAATTCGGTTTCCATACGTGCGGAACGCTGTTCCTGACGTCTCTGTTCAGCTTTTTCAGCGTTCAGCAGCTTGGTTTGCTGTGAACGGTTTGCGCGGAACTGGTCAAGTCTGGCTTTGTTTTCAGCCGCATCGGTTACACGCCCTGTTTTAACCTGTTGCAGAAGCTCTTCCAGTGATACTGCAACCGCAGCCTGGACAGGTGATGACAAGGTGATGGCCAGCATCAAACCGCTGGCAAGGCCTATTTTCTTGATTGTGTTAATCATTGCATTGCCCTCGTTGGTGCTGCAACCGGTACGATGAGCAGATCCGGTGCAACCTGTCTACGTGCGATCTTAAGTCCATCTGAAACCTGTGATTTGTAGGTTTCTGGCGGGAGTGCAGCAAATGCGCCGGTCTTCGCATCCCAGGCGCCGGTGTATGCTCCACCAACTGATTGGTATAAAAGCGCAACGCGGCCAATACGAAGGAAATCAACTTCTAACTGGTTGCCATTGATTTCAGTGGAGCCCTTGTAAGCCTCAATTGTACGACCGTAGTCGTTTTCAATTTGGTAGGCTTCAATAACAACACGGAATTTCTCAGCGGCCGAGACATCTGAACGCTCCATTGCTTCACGCAGACGCGCGATACGACCGGTACGTTCTTTCATCAGAAAAGGTGTATCCAACTGGATAAAACTTTCCAGGGAATCAACCATCCGGATCATCAAGGGAATAATCTGACGCTCAATGAGTGCGACGTTGGAAATTGATTCCGACAATGCATTCATCTCAGATTCTTGATTGTCCAGTTGAGTCTGTAACAAGGCGTTATAGACTCTGAGTCCATCTACAACCTTGGTCACTGACCTGTAATCGTTGACGATTTTTTCGGTCTGATCGGCGACCGAATCAACCTGTTTTTGTGCTGTTTCACCGGCATCTGCGCGGTTTTCACCCTCTTGCATGACTTCATTAATGCTGGTTGCAAACGCCTGTGTGGACAGGCCGGCAACGGCGTATATGAAGACTGAGGACAGTAGGCAGGTAATCTTTCTATTGTTTAGCATGCTTAGTCTCAATGGCTTTTAAAAATGTTGATGAAAATGATCAGGAGAGACACTTTATATATTGAGTGGCTTTCCGTCAATCTATATGGCATTAATCATGTTAATTCGTCAATCGGTTTTTCAATTTATCGCAAAAATCGGTCATTCTATCGTTTGTGGCCCGGTTTGCTATCAGGCAGAAGAGATAGTTGGTTGGTACTGTTGCTGTAACTCGGCAAACAGTGCCCGTGCTTCTCTGAACTGCTGAGTTGCGCGGTCAAGATAGTTGCGGACTTCATCCACGTAACCATCAGTTGATGCGGACCAGACCCGGTTAATATACCGTTCTCCGGCAGCAAATGCACTCATAACGTCAGCATAATTTTGCAATCCGAAGACATGTTTCATACTTTCACGTGCGTTGGCAAAGTTATTCAGGTCTTCTCGCAGCAATCGGTCTATTTCAAAGCGGGCCTCGTAAACCGGTAAATTGCTTGAGTTCGCATTGAGCATCTCCAGGTTGCGAAGGATATTTTCAACGCTGGTTTCCAGGATCTGGATATTTCCGCTCAGTCGGTGACTGGACTTGGCTTCACCATGGTGTGCTCTTCTGTATACATACAGAGCCAGGGTACCTAATGTCAGTATGGGTACAAACCAGGTCCAGTTCACCTGGGTGGGGTCCAGCACGCTTATGAACGCACCGGCCAGAAAAGATGCCATGATAAGCAACAACGAAAAAGTTTTGATATTCATACGGCCCCAAAAATCATAAAGACGGCGAAACCTACTCCAACCAGGGCCTCACCGACAATGACGCCCGCTGCAATCGGGATACCCGTGCTTTCCGAAAATGTTTCACCCAACTTCCAGTCTGAAATGACACGCAAAAGTGTTCCAATGCTGTATGTCAGCACGATGCTGAATGGCAGATAGAATCCGAGTCCCACCGTGATCCCCAGACCTGGAGATGCCAGGCTCAACAATGCACCCAGTCCGGCACCTGCCAGGTATTTCTGAGTAGGGATATCACCACCGATGATTCCGTTAACCATGCTGGCCAGGGCCTGTCCCTGCGGGGCCGGTAATTTGTCACTGCCGAGACCATAGGCTTCGTGCAATACGAAGATCAACATGATGATCAATATCGGTCCCAGCCACGCGCCGAGGAATTGTCCCAATTGCTGTTGGCGGGGTGTGGCACCTACCAGGTAGCCGGTTTTCAGATCCAGCATCAGATCGGTTGCCTGTGACATCGCCACACAGGCCGCTGCACCCACCATGATGGCAGAAACCACCGCCGCCTTGGTATCATCAAGACCGCTGGAAATAACTATCAGCAAGGTCACTGCAATCAGTGTCATACCGGAAAGCGGTGACCAGTTGGTCCGCCCGATAGCTTCGGACAATATGACACCGGCAATCCAGATCCACAAAGTACCCACGACCGCCATAAAAATACCGCGCCCGATACCCATTTTTTCCGTGGACAGGATCGCCATAACCGCCAGCAGGACAGCCGCGCCACCAATGGCGATGTAAAGGAGCTTGATGGGCATTTCATCCTTGGACATTGCTGAATTCGACTTTGCCGCATTTTGCATACTTCGCACTGCACTGAGGATCATTGGCGATGCTACGATGACACCGGCTATTGCGCCGCCAATCAGCATGCCGATGCCGACAGGTCGGTATAGCAACAGGCGCAGGCTGTCGGGATCGACAATGACAGCACCGGTTTCCCCGTTGACGGGTAGCAGGCCAAACTGGCTCAGCAATGGTGCCAGTATCCAGTAACAGACATAACCACCAATGATGAAAGCCACGCCACCTTTACCGGCGATATAACCCACACCCACGGACAGCAATGACAGGTACCATATTCCATTCATGTATTCGGGCCAGCCCAGTCGACCGCCCAGGTCCCAGTACTCGACGCCGGTGTATTGGCTGCTAAAATGTAAAAGCCCGCTAATGGCGGCAGCCACGAGAAGGAACATGGCTTTTTGTATGCCGGCACCGGGAGATTTGAGAATGGTTGCCACAGCGACACCACCCGGATAGGTCAGCCGTTCGTAATCGATCATCTGTTTACGCAGTGGAATGATGAAACCAATACCCATGAACGCCCCGGCAATGGCCCCAAAGGTGAGCAACACCGGGTTAAAGTCGGCTCCATAACCGAGAATAAAAATAGCCGGCACGGAAAACATCAATCCGCTTGAGGCACCATTCACACCACTGGCAATGGTTTGCACAATATTGTTTTCGATGATGGAGTTTCTTCGCAACATGCCACGCAAGATGGCAAAACCCAGGATGGCTGCAAGCTCAGAGCCCTCGATGGAGAAACCCAGGATGAGTGCCGCATAACCGATACTGACTGCAATCACCGCACCAAGAAAATAACCGACAAGAATAGCCGTGGTCGTCAGTTCGGGGTATGGACCGGTACGGACAACACCTGTTGTCGCTGAAGATGAACTCATAAAGCTTTCCTTGCAGGAATTATTTTTCTAAAGACTGTACGCCCAGATCAATACACCACTCAAAATCAACCAGGTAATGATGGTCAGTGGCACACCAACACGAACGAAATCACCAAACTTATATCCACCGGCATTCATGATAAGCACGTTGGTCTGATAGGCCATAGGCGTCGAAAAACTCAAGTTGGCGCCGAACATAACAGCGAGCACGAAAGGTTCAAGGGGTAAACCAAGACGTTGCGCGATCCCAATGGCAATGGGTGTGCCAATAACGGCCGCAGCATTGTTGGAAACCACGTTGGTCAACACGCCCATCATCAACATCAGGCTCATCAGGACAACCGCAGGTGGTGCACCGAAGGTGATATAGACAAACAGATTGGCCAGGTAGTCTGCACCACCGGTCTTGAGAAGAGCCAGACCCATTGCCAATGACGAGACGATGATTAAAACAACCTGTGTACTCAGCGCATTCATCGCGTCTTTCCAGTTCAGACAACCGGTCAGGATTAATACCAGGCAACCCAGCAGTGCGCTGATTTCAATCGGCATCACCCTTGCTGCTGCGAGCGCGACAACGCCAAAGATAACGGCCAGGGCTATGGGCGCTTTACGCGCTCTTGGCAGGTTAATACTGCCGTCAAGAATCAGAAAATCGGAACTCTGTTTAAGATCGGCCAGGTTTTTCAGGGTGGATTGAACCAGTAGTACATCGCCTGCCCGCAAGCGTGTTTCATCGAGACCCGGAGACTCCCGTTCTTCCATACCTTCAAAACGATTGAATGCCAGCAGCCTGAGTCCGAAACGGGACATCAGGCCTGCGGAACCAATACGTACACCATTCAGCCTTGAAGCAGGGGTAATGGCGACTTCGGCAATTTGTTCTCCATCGGTTGGAAGCGGGTGGCTGGCATCGACCGCATGTTCCGCCGTGTAAAGCGTGCCACCCAGAATCCGGGCATATTCCCTCAGGTTCTGTTGCGTACTACTGGTTGTAATTCGGTCATTAGTGCGTAATTTCACATCCGGCAAGGGATTAATAAATACCCCTTTTCCACGCTGTATCGTTTCAACATTAATATTTTCACCGGCGCGTGCAATCGCCTCTGCCAGCGTGCGACCAACCGCCGGGCTGTTGGCATTCAGTCGGATTTGGGCGGTATAAACCCTCGACACACCGCGCTGAATGGGTGGAGAACGTTTTGGCAGCATCCTGGGCGCAAGCAACCACAGGTACAGGGTGGCAACGACACCGGCTACCAGCACGGGTCCGGCAAAGTCAAACATGTTGAAACGATCCATACCCATATCGGCGGCAACGTTGACGACCAGCAGGTTGGTTGATGTACCAATGGTTGTGGCCATTCCACCCACAATGCTGGCAAAACCCATCGACATCAGGGAGCCTGAAGGCGACATACCGGTTTTAACCGCCACACCGATTAATATGGGTAACATCAGTACCACAATTGGCGTGTTATTGATAAACGCACTCAGAAAAGCGGTCATTATTATTGTCAGCAGCAATGAGAGAGCGGGACTTCTTCGCCATAACCTTGCAAGGAGACGTCCCACGGGTTCCAGCGCACCGGTGCTTATCAGGCCCTGGCCAACGATCATCAAGGCGGATACTGCAATCAGGGCGCGGTTACCGAAACCTAAAAAGAAGTCACTGGCACGGAG
>CBDTVF010000143.1:0-7756 GCA_965363775.1 uncultured Gammaproteobacteria bacterium | reverse complement strand
CGGGTCGAATGTCAAACCGAGGTAATTATTGGTACCTGCAAGTATGGTCGTGCGACCGTCCACAGTGCCCTCAGTGGCCGAAATTAACGTATCGAACACAACATCCGTCGGGTCATGACCTGCTTGTTCCAGGCTTGATTTCAGTTGCCCGGCAACAGAGAATTTTTCCAGAAGCTGCATGCTGGTGTCGTGTCCTGTATTGAGTCAATCACTGTGCGCGGCGATAACGACGCCGGCAAGATCATTGAGGGTCTGGGTATTTGAGAGGCTATCAAGGTCAATAGCGATATCGTAATGGTCTTCCACTTCCAGCATAAACTCCATTACCTGGAACGAGTCCAGTTGCAATTCCGTCACCATGTTGGTGGCCGCGGTGATGGTCTTTTTACTTGACGGTGAATCTGCCCAGTTAGTTTTAAGGTATTCCGTCAAAATTTCAGCGAGCTTTTCACCCACTGCTTCAGTTGTATTGTTCAATTAAGTCTCCACTGGGAGCCTGTCGGGCTACTGATTAAAGATTTAGCGATTGTAACGCAGGATGAGTGATTGTGCCTAAAAAATGTAAACACCCTGGTGAATTATGCGGGCTAAGCCGTCTTGAATAACTGCTCTGCACCCTGCTTCAAGTCCAGCTTCGGCTTCCAACCGGTTGCATCCATGAAATCCCCATTATCACACAACCATTCAGCCTCTTTAAGCTCACGTACTTTACCCGGTGTGAGCATGGGTGAATAGCCCAACGCTTTTGAAAATAGAAGGTTCATTCTCGCACTGCCTTCCAATAGGAAATCCGGTAATTTCAGGATACGGAATTTCTTCTCACTCACCGCTTCTCCAATGTCTTGCCAGTCATAGCCGCCGGGCGTGCCATCATCGATTGCATAAGTCTGGTACAGACAGTTTTGTAATGCAGATAAACAACTGGAAACTGCGCTCGCCAAATCATCAACATGCAAAAGGGACAAGCGCTGATCATGCGGTCCGGGATGCACAAGAAAACCGCGTCGAATCATTTGAAGCAACGGTAACATTTCTTTATCGCCGGGCCCATAGACTGCCGGTGGGCGCAAAATTGTCCAGGGCAGCGAAGGCTTGCCATGCAACAATTGCTCGCCTTCATATTTGCTGCGGGCGTAATCGGACAGTTGTGGTTTGCTTGCAGCCAATGACGAGAGCAGTAACATGGGTGGTGGATTGGCAGATTGTTCCAAGGCCTTCAGCATCGCCCTGACGCCCTCGATATTCGCAAGGGCGAAGTCTGTGCTGTTACGCCCCCTGACGCTTCCGGCAGAATAAATGACGGCACTTGATTCAGCAACAATGCCAGCTAGTCGGGTAACATCTGTAAGACTGACAGGAACCTGCTCACAGCCCTGTGGTATCCGCTTATCGGTACTTTTTTCCGGACGCACCATTGCCCGGACCCGGTAGCCATTTTCAAGCAACTCAGATACCAGGCGCTGCCCGATAAAACCGGTGGCACCCGTTATAAATACAACTTTGGAAGATACCTGCAAATCAGGCGGTCTGCGTATTGTCAGCCCTGGTCACTGAGTGCTCAACATCCCGCAAGGTCTTGCGTGCGAGATAATCCTGCTTGGACTGGGACCTGGAAAGTTTGCCGGAAGAGGTTCTGGGTAATGTTCCCCGCGGGGTCAGGTCAATCACTAAATTGATTCCGAAATGGGCATGGATGGAACGAGAGATTTCCTCAATGATATGCAGGCGGCTATCTGCGTCCTTTTCCTTGGTTTCAACAACCAAAACTGCCTGTTCTTCCTGGTCAGTCGAACTAACAGAAAAAGCAGCAACACCACCGAGTTTTACACCACCAACCTGCTGGGCAAGAACTTCCAGGTCATAGGGCCAGATATTCCGCCCCTTGATGATAATGACATCTTTACTACGGGAGGTAATGACAAGGTGGTCATCGATACGGTAGCCAATATCACCGGTATTCAACCAGCCATCATCTGATAAAACTTCAGCGGTGGATTTTTCATCGAGAAAATACCCACGCATTACACTGGGGCCTTTCAGATGGATATGTCCGCAGTGACGATTATCCAGCTCAACGCCATCATCATCCAGGACTGAGAATTCAAAACCGGGTAATAACTTTCCGCAATCTACATAGGTTGATGTGGATAAAGCATCACCAACAAACGGTCTTGCCTCACCGGTTTCAGCCATCAAATCCCGGTTGACCACATCGACATTCAGGCCTTCGCCCAAAGGTGCGAAACTGGTGGCCAGCACGCATTCGGCCATACCATAACATGCAACAAATGATTGCCGGTCAAAGCCGCTCGGCTGCAGAATATCTGCAAATTCCATTAACGGTTCTGGATTGATTCGTTCTGCGCCCACGCAGGCTGCCCGCCAGTTACTGAGGTCATAACTTTCAACATCGGAAGGTCGTAGTCGCTTGGCGCACAGGGCATAACCGAATGTTGGTGCAGAAGAAATCGTACCACCGTTATCCGAGAGTAATTTCAGCCACAGTCTCGGACGCATCGCGAATGTACGCGATCCCAGGTAATCAACCGACAACTGGCCGATCAATGGCACCAGGATAAATCCAACCAGACCCATGTCATGATAGAAGGGTAACCACGATACAAACCGGTCTTTGGCATCCAGCTTCAAACCATAACGGGCAATTTCCATCAGGTTGTTCAAAACGGTTTTTTGTGTAACTTCGACACCCCGCGGAAAACTGGTACTACCGGAGGTGTATTGCAGATAGGCCGGATCGTCTCCGCCCCAAGGCTCAAATTCCACATCGGCTTCTGGCAAAACATCAAAGTCAGCCTGTTTGCCAGCCATGAGTAAATCAAGACCCTGTACGGCTTCAGCCATAAAATTGGCATGCGTATCGGGTGCAACGACTATGGATGCACCGCAACTCTTTAACATGCGCCGCACCTGGCCTACATAAGCACCATGCGCACCCAGTTGTATACCCGCCGGCAAAGCAACCGGGATCAAACCAGCATACTGACAGGCAAAGAAGAACTTGTGAAACATGGGTTCTGTTTCGGCAATAATGCCAACCCTTGCACCGCGCTCGCAACCAAGACTGAGAAGCTTGCGGGCTATCACCCTGGCTTCGTCACGCAAATCTGTGTACGACAGCACCGATGACAGGTGACCACGTCCATCATAAAAGTTGAAACCGGTGTCGCCCTGCGCCGCATACTCAAGCGCATCCACCAGGTTGGTGTAAGGGGCAATTTTTACCGGCAGAACAGTATTGGCACGTGTTGGACACATATGATTCATGACCAACATTCCATTATGCAGTTTGCACTTAAAAAGGAATTTTTCAATACCACCACGTAGGCCTCTGTTTTAAAGTTTATTGGCTTCCGGTCAAATCAGTTACACAAGCCAAGTGCTCCCCACCCGCGCTTATGCATGCAATTTTCGCAGATTTAACTTACAAATTAGTTAAATGAATGTAAATTGACCTGTTTTATTTTTGCACCCTTATACATAAATGGCACTGTATTGATACCAAATTCACTAATTCTGTGTGCAATTCATACTTTTCGCACGATCAGGGATTATACCTAACTCAAGTGATTTATGCGCTAATTGCGCTACTGTTATATTACAAAACTCTCATTCGGTGTGATTCTGATCGCCCTGGCAGTGCGCTTACTAGCGGGTAGTCTGATTGCCTGAGATTCGAGCCTGGGATTTTTTTGCCACGTTATCACGCAGGTAAACAGGCTGTGCCATCTCTGCAGGCAGCGCTTCATGGGTGGTCAACCATGCCTGCGCCAGTTGAAGCACTGAAGAGGCTTTTGGCCAGGTATCAGCCAAGACAGCTTTCAGGCCTCCTGCCAAACCCTTTAACTCGGGGTAGCGGTCAAAACCAATACCCACACCATGGGTTTCAGCATAGTTTCCAGCATTGGCAGGTAATCGGACATCTTCTGGAGGACAGACTCTTTCCGCATCAACCGGAACCATGATTCCGTTGCCATCTACCTCAAAACTGCCGGTAAAAACCTCGTTCATGCGGGCATCCAGCGCGACCAACGCAGAACTAACCCCTTCACCGACAGCGCTTTGCGCGGTCGCAGCAAGACTGGAAACCGGTACAACCGGGCGATCAGATGCCCATGCCAGGCCCTGCACGATACCTATGCCTATACGCAGACTGGTAAAGCTTCCCGGACCCCGGCTGAATGCAATGGCATCGAGTGCAGAAAAACCGATGCCTGCCTCAGCCAACACAGACTCAACCCAGGGCAGCAGTAACTCGGCGTGCTTTCTCGGCGCATGTTCATAGCGCTCAATAAGCTCACCATTAAAGGAAAGTGCGACAGAGACGGTCTCTGTTGCTGTTTCAATCGCCAGTAGATTCATTTTCAAAGAACTCCACTACAAGATTACGATCCGGTGTTTGTAACATGGGTGGAAGGCTTTCCAGGAAAACACTGCCATAACCCTTGGTACGCAGCCTTCGATCACAAATCACCAATACACCACGGTCATTAACATCACGTATCAGGCGACCCGCACCCTGTTTGAGAGCGATAACCGCTTGCGGTAAAAACAACTCCATGAACGGATTTCCACCTTGCTGTCGCAACTGGTTGCTGCGTGCAACCATGACCGGATCATTGGGTGGTGCAAACGGCAGCTTGTCAATAATCACCAACGACAGGGCTTCACCCATAACATCCACCCCACCCCAGAAACTGGCAGAACCCAGCAGAATCCCATCTCCTGACTCGCGGAAGGCATCGAGCAACATACTGCGGGGCATATCGCCCTGCACAAACAAGGGATGATCAATGGTACCAGCCAGTAGTTCTGCAGCCTGTCTTAATGCCCTGTGTGAGGTGAATAACATGAAAGCGCGACCCTGGCTGGCCTCGAGAACCGGCCGAACAGTCTCCAGCAGGGACGGCACAAATGTGTGCTCACGTGGCTCCGGCAGATCCTCCGGCAACCACATCAAGGCATGACTTTCATAGTCAAAGGGGGAATCCAGGTTCAATGTATCTGCTTCCTGCAAACCCAGTGCCTGGACAAAGTGATCAAAACCGCCATTGACCGACAACGTCGCGGAGGTAAACACCCAGGCCGCGTCAAGTTGTTCACAAAAACTCGAAAATAAATTCGATATATCCAGCGGTGTGGTATGAATAGAAACGCCCCGCCCACGACGTTCAAACCAGCGCACTTCGGTATCCGGAACGGGTTTATCCAGATGGTCAAATTGCGCCTGGATTTCGGCAAGACGTTGAACGCAGGCATCCATTCCCCGGCCGGAACCCCGCAATGGTTCGACAACCGGTTTTAATCCTGCAACCGCCGTGTCCAACAACTGCAAGGCATTCCTGACGTCCAACTGGTTAAGCATCTCATCCCAGGTGCCGCGGTCTTCGAGGTTGTCATGGCAGGCAAGCTGAAATTCCTTGATGATTTGACGGCAATGTGCCACCTCATCCCGTACCGTAGCCATACCCCCACTGGTTTCAGCAGCCTCGGCCAACAGGTCTCTGCACAGATCGGAGATTTGTTTTACAGACAAAGAAGAACTGAAAAACTGTGAAGCCGTCTCGGGTGCCTGGTGGGCTTCATCGACGATAAACACCGATGCGCCTGGCAAAACCTCGCCGAAACCACCCTGTTTGATGGCCATATCGGCAAATAACAGATGGTGATTGACCACCACCACATCTGCATCCTGGGCTTCGCGCCGGGCACGGGCAACAAAGCAAGCTTCAAAATCAGGACAATCCGAACTCAGGCAGTTTTCAGCGGTCGATGTCACCAAAGGCCATAGCTCACTGTCTTCGGCAATCACTGCCGAAATCGAAAGATCGCCATCCATGCTACCGGGCGCCCAAAACCTGATCGCTTCAAGCTCGGTGATGGACTCCCTGGAAGGCAGTCTGCCGTCCTTGCGGGCCTGATCCATTCGATACAAACACAGGTAATTGCCGCGTCCTTTCAAAAGGGCGGTCTTGAGTTTGCTGCCAAGTGCTTTTTTAACCATCGGCAGGTCACGAAAATACAATTGATCCTGAAGTGTCTTGGTGCCGGTTGAAATGATGGTGCGTTCCCGGCCCTTGAGTACCGGCACCAGGTAAGAAAGTGTCTTACCAATACCGGTGCCCGCCTCTGCCACCAATGTACCGCCACTGGTAATAGCCTTTTCAATCGCATCGGCCAGTTGCATTTGCTCCTGACGGGGTGCAAACCCCGGCAATACCGATTCAAACGGCCCGCCGGCATCGAGCAGTTTTGCGCTACCGGTTTCTGACAAGGACACTGTTCCTGGAGACACTGTCCCTAGAGTCTCTTCGGTCGTGTGTTCATGCATTTTTTCGCACGTTTTTCAGCATCGCCGGCACCATCTTTGTCATTGAGATGCTCCCGCGCCACGCTGATGGTGCGCCAGTTTCTGCTACAGATTTCGCCGACACGTGGTCCGGTATCATAGGACCTGACGGCGAAATTGAGGGCCTGCTGATAGTCCTCTTCCTGCAATTTGACTTCCGCCATGTGTTGCAATAGTTGTGGATCCCGTGGCTCTATCCGCAAGGCCCGTTCGAGGTAGCCGCTGGCCTGACCCAGTTCACCGGCAGCTTCGGCTCCTTTGGCCTGGGCTGTCAGTTGTATGACGGCCGGATTCTGAAATGAATAGACCTGTACGCCAGCGCTATCCTCGGAGGCGGGCTCCCTGACACGGGTAGTAACCTCCTCATCTTCGACCGGCGCCGGCGGTTGGCTACTGCATGCCGCCAGCAGTAACGGGATCAAGATCCATAAGCTAATCTTTGTCTTCAAACCACTTCCTCCATAAAGATTTGTTACTTTCTCTTCTCAGCTTTTTCAGACATTTTGTACGGGCTTTCGGTTCAGTCCCTTCAATAAAAGGTATCTGTTGTGCACCCTCACATGTCGGGTCGGTCAATGCTTGTTCCTGTTTATCAACCCAGACAAAATTGGCGCCATCAGGCATACGCAGATCCACAGCTTCAAAGGATAATCGCCGGAATAACCTGGCCCAAACCCGCATGGCTGCATTACTCCCGGTCACACCTGCCGGACGATTATCGTCAAGCCCTACCCATGAAACTGCCAGGCGATCACGGCTGAATCCGACAAACCAGCTGTCACGTCTTTCATTAGTCGTACCCGTTTTTCCGGCGACCGACGTGTCACTACCCAGCATGGTGTGCAAGTTGCTCGCCGTACCCTCCACCACCACACGGGTCAGGACAAAATTCAATAAAGCCACAGCATCACGATGCTCCAGCGGCATCAATCTTAACGGATAACGGCTAAGCGTTTCTCCATGGGATGTCTGCACTGCTGTCACTGACCGCAATGGTACGCTATAACCACCCGCTGCCAGTGACTGGTACATCTGCGTCACCTCAATCGGTGTTAGCTCGACCGCACCCAACAGGGTTGCAGGCACCGCTGGAATTTCAGCATTCACACCCAGTTGTTTGATCTTGCGGATCAGGTTTGCAACACCGATATTAAGCCCGACCTGCACGGTTGCCTGATTATACGAATGAATCAGTGCGTCCATAAGGGCTAATTCACCATGGGATTTGTGGTCATAATTCTCCGGCGCCCATAAGCTTCCGCCCGGTTGTCGTAAAGAAACTGGCTCATCCTTTACGGTCGTAATCAGGTTGTAGTCATCGGCATGTTCCAGGGCCAACAGATAAACCAATGGTTTGATAACCGAGCCGATTTGCCGACGCGCATCCAG
>CBDTVF010000142.1:0-7792 GCA_965363775.1 uncultured Gammaproteobacteria bacterium | reverse complement strand
GGTCAGACCTTCTTCGACCGGCTCGGATTCCAGATCATTCTGTGAGATCCATTGAATCCTCCAACCCTCAAGCGGGGTGGAATCAGGATACGGGAACTCCTGTTTACGGAAGTCCAAATCCCCGGAAAACGTAATGGAATCAGTTTTGCTCTCTTCGCCCGGTATCGAATTGGTGAATTCGAACAATAGCTCAAAGCGGTAATGACCTGATTCAGTCTTCCAACCGGAACCCTTAACCCTCCAGGGCGCTGCAAATGTACCCGTGGCCAAACCGGTGTTTAAATGAAAATCGATGGCCTTTTCAGTCTCATCCCAAAGCTGTTTTTCATTGACCGCATACGGACCTCTTGGCTGGCCGCGGTTTAACATGGCATAAGCCAGTTGTAGCATCAATGAAGGTGCCTGGATCAATGGTTCGATATCCACCGCCTGCTCATTGAAATCCCGTGACAAAAGAACTTGCCCGTTAACCATCAGCAATTCGCCCGTAAGAACACCATCGGGAGCAATCTGCTCAACCTGCACTGTCAAATCCCCGCAAGGACAGCGATGAAAAGACCAGCGTGCATGGAAGCCTGTACCACCAAAATCAGCGTCCAGTTCGGTGACAACCGCATCCCGCCAAAGCGTGCCCTTTTCTACCTGGGCGTGGGTGGTTTGCAGGCCTGTTAACAGAAAGAAACACGCCAGGATCAAGCAGGTAAAAAATGAAGCAGACTGTCTGTTCATTTCAGAAAAACATCCCTCTCAAAGCCAGCCCTGGATCTGTTTCACGCATAAAGGCCTCGCCCACCAGGAAACTATTAATTCCGGAGTCCTGCATACGTTTCACATCATCCTTTGTTTTTATGCCACTTTCTGTCACTAGTAGTTGATCACCGGACAACATTGTTTTCAAACGCTCACTGGTGGCCAGTGATGTTTCAAAGGTATTCAGATTGCGATTATTGACACCTATCAACTCGTGATCAAGTTGCAGCGCCCTTTCCATTTCAGCCTCATCGTGCACCTCGATCAGCACATCCAGGTCGACTTCTTTCGCCTGTATCAACAGTTCCTGTAACAACGATTGCTCCAGTGCAGAGACAATCAGCAGAATGCAGTCGGCACCCATTACACGGGATTCCAGTATTTGCCACGGATCGACCATGAAATCCTTACGCAAAACCGGCAAAGAACAGGCCTGGCGGGCTTGTTGAAGATACTCGGCATCTCCCTTGAAAAAGTCCCTGTCAGTCAGAACAGACAGACAGGCGGCACCGGCTGATTCATAGGAACCGGCAATGGCATCCGGTTGAAAATCCTCACGGATCACACCTGCGCTCGGTGAAGCTTTTTTGATTTCTGCAATAACCGCGGGGCCATTTTCCAGGGCCTGCCTGAGTCCATTTTCAAAACTACGCGGTCGCGGGCAGTCTTTCACCCTGGACACTAATTCAGCTTGAGAAAATACAGATTTGCCGAACGCCACCTCTTCGACCTTACGCTTCAATATGCGCTGCAATATGGAAGGAACTGCCATTAGAAACCCTGTGTCATGTTTGCCAATTGTTGAAGTTTCTCAAGACCACTGCCTTTTGCCAACACATCATTGGCCAGAGACACACCGGCGGAAATCGAATCTGTCATTCCGGCGACATACAAAGCTGCACCCGCATTCAGGGCAATCATGTTGGCTGCACGCTGAATACGGTCTTCCTTTTCACCACCTGCCAGTGCCGCGGTGATGAGTTGCAGTGATGCATCTACACCTTCTACCGTCAGGTCTGCCAGGGATTCACGTTTTAAACCCAGTTGTTCGGGTTGCAATGTATATTCCCTGAGCTCTCCATCTTTAAGCTCTGCAACATGAGTATCAGCAGCCAGGCTGATTTCATCGAGGCCATCTTCAGAATGCACCACCAGCACATGGTCAGAGCCAAGCCGTTGTAACACCTCCGCCACCGGACGGCACAAAGCCCGGTCATAGACGCCAATCAATTGACGCTTGAGACCTGCCGGGTTGGCCATCGGACCGAGGATATTGAACAAGGTCCGTAAACCCAGCTCATTACGCGCCACGGTAACGTGACGCATGGCGCTGTGGTGCATCAGGGCAAACATAAAACCGACGCCAAGCTCATTCACGCAATGCGCTACCTGTTCGGGTGAAATATCCAGACGTACACCGGCGGCTTCAAGTACGTCCGCACTGCCGGAGCTCGAAGATACTGATCGGTTACCATGTTTTGCCACCCGTCCACCGGCCGCCGCCACCACGAAACAGGATGCCGTTGAAACATTAAAGAGGTTGGCACCATCACCACCGGTACCAACGATATCCACCAGGTGAGGCCCGCTGACCTCTACACCGGAGGCAAATTCGCGCAGAACCTGCACGCCACCGGTCACTTCATCGATGGTCTCGCCCTTAATCCGCATGCCCAGCAAAAAAGCACCGATCTGTACATCTGTCGTTGAGCCAGACATGATCTGCCGCATGACCTGGGCCATCTCTTCGGTAGACAGGTTTTGTTTTTCAGCAATGCGACCCAGCGCAGTTTGAATATCCATACTCATAAATACTATCCGTCCTGATCCTTGTTTTTAAGCCTGGTTGGCAACGTTGATAAAATTCTGTAGCAGATCATGCCCACAGCGGGTAAGAATAGACTCAGGATGAAACTGCACACCCTCTATGGGCAGGGTTTTGTGTTTCACACCCATGATTTCTTCTATCTCACCGTTATCCTCTTCTGTCCACGCTGTGATCTCGAGACAATCGGGGATGGCGTCTTTCTTTAAAACGAGGGAGTGGTAGCGGGTCGCCTCAAATGGCTGTGGCAAGTCGGTAAACACCCCCTTGCCCTCGTGAAACACCATCGAAGTCTTGCCATGCATCACCTTATCAGCCCTTACCACCTCACCACCAAACACCTGCCCCATACACTGGTAGCCAAGGCAAACACCAAATATCGGAAACTCACCTCCAAGTTCAGCGACGACCTCCAACGAAATGCCAGCCTCATCGGGTGTACACGGCCCTGGAGATATCACGATCCCACGTGGTTTGAGCTGACGAATTTCAGCAATGGTAATTGCATCATTACGTACAGTTTTCACATCTGCACCCAACTCACCCAGGTATTGCACCAGGTTGTAGGTAAAGGAGTCATAGTTATCGATCATTAATATCATATCGGAAGCTTGGCCCGGTTGGTTCCAGTGGTTTTCATTTGGGTATTCTGCATGAAACAACTTACAATGTCTGGCTTGATTTGGTGAAAAATTCGCTTATTGAGAATTTATATGAATAAGGCGTTTGTTCTGCTCACATCGCTTCTTTTGAAAGCGGGATCAGCTTTTATTGATCCCGCCTAGTGTACTGTCACCCCTATAACGATGGATCAGCGAGTACACAAGCTGCTAGCTGCAAGGCATGGTTACCCGGCAACCGGTTTCTTGGCCAGTTTTCTTTGTAGGGTACGCCGGTACATTCCAAGACTTCTGGCAGTTGCGGAAATATTGCCGTCATTCTCTTTTAATACCTTCTGGATATACTCCCATTCCATCCTTTCAACGGACATTGGACTGAAATCCTCAAGCACTTCTTCCGACTGGCCTTCACCCGCCAGGGCCTTGATAACATCGCCTGCGGTTACCGGCTTGCTCAGATAGTCGGTTGCCCCGCGCTTGATAGCCGTTACTGCTGTAGCAATACTGGAGTAGCCGGTAAGAACAACGATATTCATCTCAGGGTTGATATCTATCAGCAGTGGAATGAGGTCCAGACCTGATTCGCCTTCCAGCTTGAGATCAACAACGGCCATGTCAGGCTTAGTCTCGCGTGAGCGGGACACAGCGTCTGCAATACCGGCAGAAGAAATAACCTCGTATCCTCGCTTGGTCATTGACCTGCTCAGCACCTGCAGAAAAATCTCGTCATCATCAACGAGCAATAATCGATGTTTATTCATAGCCTGTTCAACCATTGTTTGCTGCCCTGTGCAACGGAAACCGTATCTCCAGACGGGTTCCCTTCTCTGCCATTCCGATCATTGATACTTCACCGCCCAACCGTTCAATTGAAAACTGGCTAAGCAACACACCCAGACCCAGACCGCCTTGTTTACGACTGATGTACGTTTTACCCAGGCTGTCGGCAATTTCCACAGGAATACCCGGCCCACGATCTTCAATGATAATCAATATCGAATCGTTCGATGCTTCAGCCTGTAGTGAAACATATTCCGGACTGGCATCCGCGGCATTGTTCAGCAGACTCATCAAAGCATGTTGCAAGCTTTGATCATAACGTATTTCAAGCTCTGAAATTTCCCCGGGAACCTGCATTTGCAGCTTAATTTCCGGACGGGCAAGACTCCATTTCTCTAATAAGCTATTGAGCAGGGTTCCGAATTCCGTAACGACCATCTGGCTGTCTTCGGTATTGGTCGATACAAGCTCCCGCAGAACTGCATCACAACGTTCGATTTGCTGCTCCAGCACGGCCATCTCATCCTTGAGTTCCGGGTGCTCGAAAGCGATATCATCCACCGTCACTGCCATGGTTGCCAATGGTGTTCTCATTTCGTGAGCAGTACCGGCAGCAATACTGGCCACACTAATGATCTGTTCATTCCTGAGCCCGGACTCCCTGTTACGTGCAATGGCCCGGGATTGTTCCCTCAATGTTCCGGCCATACGCACGACAAACCAGGAAATCAGCACTGCGCTAAAGCCGAAATTGATCCACATACCCAAAAAATGAGCACTTGTCATAGCGCCATGACCCGACATAGTGAATAAATCCAGTGGTTGGTAATAAAACAGCAGTACCGTATAGAAAGCAATACTGAGAAAAGCAATAAACCAGGTATGGACGGCCCGCAATACCGCCGCACTGATGATCAGCGGAATCAGGTAGTAACTGACAATAGGGTTGGTTGATCCACCTGTGAAATAGAGGATCAGCGTTAAAAAGAAAACATCCAGCAATAAATTGGCAAAAAACTCATTTTCACTGACAGGCCAGTCATAGCGGAGACGCCAAAAAACCAACAGATTAATTAACATGATCACTGACAGGATCACAAACAGCGGTAGCCAGGGCACGCTAACCGATGCATTACAACGCAGCCAATACAGGATCGCCAGCAAGGCAATAATGACAATACTGCGGATCACACAAAGCCGCAGCAGGTTCTGCCGTGACGGATGTATTTCCTGTTTCAAATTACCAACTGGCATTTAACCTAATGTAATAGTTTCTGCCCCTGCTATACAACCTCTCTCTTAACGGAACATCGCTGCCGATGACACGGTTGTACCCGCCCAGGTGATCCTGGTAGGCCTTGTCGAGAAGATTTTCCACACCAAGATTGATATCAAATATTTTGCTCAAGCTGTAACCACCCCTTAAATTCAAGATACCCCATCCAGCGCTTGGTTTTTCATCATTGTAGACCGATATCTTGTTCTGTTTTGAAGCTGCGATGCTTTCCACGGCAATAAAATAATTCTCCCTCGTATAGCTCAGCTCCAAATAGGATGACAGCGGAGCAATCCGGTAGAGGTTATCCGAAACATCGGTGCGTTTTCCACGCACATAACCCAGGTTGCCTCTCAGAAGCCATGATGAACTGACTTCATACTCATAACCCATGTCCAGGCCATAAAGCTTTGCGTCCACGTTGGCATACTGCAGCGGCAGTCTGCCACTCATCATTAGCGCAAACATATTGGCTACCATATTGGTGGAAGGCACACCCTGGATATAGTTGTCTACATCGCGGTAAAAGGCCTCAGGAGTCAGTTTGAAACCGCCAATGGACCAGTCCACACCTGCTGTGAGCTCAATGCTGGTTTCCGGTTTAAGATCTATATCGCCAATATAGGTGTAACCGTCCGCCATTCCGGAAGTCGCCTCCATCGGCAACCACAAATAGCGTTCCTGGTAGCTGGGTGAACGTACTTTCCTACCCAGACCGAGGTTCAGCCTGCCACTTCCCAACTGCCGACTCGCCTGGAGCAAGACACTCAACTGGTCATCTTTCTTATGCCGGTCAGAATCGTTGAATGCCTTCGCAAGCGCATCCAGCCTGTCCTGCTGGGACATCGGCATCATGCTGCCGTGACTGGTGCTGTTGGTCATCATGGCGAGGCTGCCGTCGACTTCACCGGCATTCATCTTCACATAGTTGTACCTCAGACCCGCTTCAATTGCCCATTCACCTGCGGCCTTGGTGACTTGTGCAAAAACGCCGTAGCGGTCTCTCTTTACCTCGTTGAACATGGTGATGAAGAACATCTGGTTGGCGGGGTTACTCAGATCCCCATCGTGCTGCTCTTTCTTTCCATCTACGCCAAACAGGAAATCGTGGTTACCCATATTCCGATCATAGGTCAGTTTGAAATCACCAGTGTCCCCAACTGCCAGTGTTGACCGCAAGGTCTTTTTGCCGTTCATAGCCGTCGGCGGCGGGCGCAAGGTGAAGTTGTTCATCACGTGCTCTACCGAAAGTGTATTTATCTTGAAGGACAGATCACCCTCACCACCCCGTGTTTCAACACCAAGGCTGTATTGTCCGGAGTCAATGTAAATGATGTCCATGGGCAGTGCCGGTGTACCACTTTCACCGGTTCTATTGACCACCGCACCGATACTGACATCAGCCGTGTCAAAACGGTGGCCATAACCGAAACGGTACTGTTTGCGATCATATTCGGTTGCAGCAACTGTTCCACCGTCAAATTCGTAGTCGTCACCCTTATCCAGGCTGGCGGCAACGTCGAACCAGTTTTCCTGATTGTTAACACCGGTGTAGAGCACGCCTCCCCAGCTACTGGCATTGCTTCCATAGCCAGCTTCAAGGCGTCCAAATGTTGCCCATTTTTGCTGGTCAGAAAAACCTTCCTTGCGGGCTGCGATCTCTACACTTCCACCAAGCCCTTCTTCAATCACGGCGACCGAACCAAGACCCCGGTGCAGGGTGACTGATTGCGTCAGCGACTGGGTGATGGCCGATAGTGGTGAGTCCATCCAGTTGGGACAGCCTGATTTATAGCCGATGCCATCAATTGAAATATTATTCTGTGCACCGAACAGCCCCCGGTACTGGCTGATACTGGTCACCGGACCGTTGCTGTTCCTGTTTCCACCCGGGAAAAGACGCAGCAGGTCGCCATTATCCATACCCGTAGAAGATACCTGGCTGGTATTCAGCTCCACACCATCACCAATTCTGACCCCGGTTACAACGACAACTTCCAAGTCGGTATCGCTGGCATCATCTGCCACTTCCGTCGACTGCGCGTAAGGGGAAACTGAGGCAAGTGAAAGCAGCGCACAAAGTGCAATAAAACCGTTTCTCGGCACGAGAGATCTCCAATCTTGAAATAAGCTGCGGAATATACACATCAGGCCGTTGCTTGGGACGTGACTAATTGTCGCAGTGCGGCAGCACAGGTTCATTGATTGGCGATAAAATGCCGTGTGTTCACGCTGTATTCAGATAAGCAGGAATATAGTGAGTCTGTAAAAATCCATATTTCACCTTTGGTTGTATTTGAGATTTAGGGGAGCTTGTAAAGGAATTGGACATGAACAGATTGTTGCCAGGTCTACTAACTTCGATATTACTGTTAATCAGTATGTCATCCGCACTTGCCCAGGATAACGGCTGGCCAAGAACTTTGCCGCTGGAACAGGGCATGGTGACTATTTATTCACCGCAAGTGGAAAAGATGAGCGGTGATACCATTCACTATCGTGCGGCACTTGCTTACCGTGAAACACCCGACTCCGAACCCG
>CBDTVF010000141.1:0-7802 GCA_965363775.1 uncultured Gammaproteobacteria bacterium | reverse complement strand
TTAGTTACGGTTGGGTGGCTTATGTACGGATCGTAGGGTGGGTAACTTGTTACCCACGGACGTACGATTGAACATACGATTTGGTGCGGGAACAATGTACCCGTGGGTAACAAGTTACCCACCCTACGCAAAATTAGCACCATCATCACGATGTCGGT
The DNA here is from genome assembly GCA_965363775.1 of uncultured Gammaproteobacteria bacterium. Lineage (GTDB taxonomy): Bacteria > Pseudomonadota > Gammaproteobacteria > Xanthomonadales > SZUA-36 > SZUA-36. The sequence continues at coordinate 7,644 of CBDTVF010000141.1, read as the reverse complement.
GCTAATTCAAAAATTTGTTGGCCAGCCTTTCTAGACCCTCAGAGATGCTGATCCTAGGGACATAACCCAAATCCCGCTTTGCTGCCGAAATATCATACCAATGCGCTGTGGATAAATGCTCGGCAGACCAGCGTGTCAACGGTGGTTCGGATTTCAACCGTAGTAATTTCCAGGTTGTTTCAAACACGGTGCCTGCAGCTATCGCGATGGTGGGTGAGATCGTTTGAATATCAACCTCCAAACCGGCAGCTTTGAGCAAACCACCAATGATCTGGCGTTGACTCACGGGTTCATCATTGGTTATGAAATAGGTCTTCCCGCCGACAACCTCAGGGTTTGTTATCAATTTACCCAGTGCCAAAAGGTGAGCCTCGGCAGCATTGTCGATATACACCGTATCAATCAATTTTTCAGGCCCGGGCAGCTTCAGTTTCCCACTGCTGGCCCGTTCCAGAAGGTTGGGTAGAAGGTGATTATCACCCGGGCCCCAAATCAGGTGCGGTCTCAGTGAAACCGTGTGCAGTTCATTGCAATGGGCTGCCATCACCAGTTGCTCGGCCAAGGCCTTGGTCGCAGGGTAGGGTGAGCTGTAGTGGTCGGCGTAAGGGAGAGATTCATCTCCGCCTTCGATATCACCGTTTGTGTGGGTCACACTCGGTGAACTCGTGAATACCAGTTTTGGGACCTTGTTCTTCAGACAGGCGTTGATGACATTTTCAGTACCCGTGACATTCGGACGATAGAAATCGTCATAACGCACGGATAGACCGGCCTTGGCTGCCGTGTGAATCACCGCGTCAATACCCTTGGTTGTTGAGTTCAGCAAGCCGGCATCGGTAATGTCTCCCCTGACAACCTGGCAGCCAGACCTTTCCAACTCATCACTGGCACTGCGCTGGTAGGCGATCACATCATGACCTCGCGCCAGCAGTTGCTGGCAAATAGCACTGCCCAGAAATCCACCACCACCGGTTACCAGGATTTTCATGACAGCTGTTTTGCCGCCCACACGGCCAGTTTTTCCCGGCCAATCTTGGCGTTGTGCCGTATATCAACGGGGAAGGATTTATGAAACAGAATTTGTTGAATCAATTTTGTAATCACGTTATTACGACCAAGCTGGGATAAGTCGGTTCGAATCCGCTCTCGTCGATGTTTGCTGACCTTATTCAGCAACTCTACGCACAATACCGGGGTTTGTTGACCATGAGGTCCGATCCCCACCAGCGCGGTACGTGCCACTTCCGGATGCACATTGAATATAGCTTCAACCTGGTCTGCAAATAGGGTCGTATGCTGGTTCACCACTCTCTGGGATTTACGACCGCAGTACCATAAACGTCCTTCGGGATCGAAATAACCCGCATCACCCATACGATGCCAAATGCTGCCGCTGGTATCCACTATTTTTGCCAGGCGGGTCTGTTCCTGCCGTTGCCAGTAGCTATCGGTAGAAGTCGGACCGTGCACGACTATTTCGCCGGTAATACCAACAGGTAATTCTACCGTTTGATCAAATGACTCAATGGCAGTGTCAATGACTGGAATAATTTTTACCCTGTTCGGGACAACTGGCCAGCCTATGCAGGTACCTTCGCCTGACGCTGTGCGCTGCTCAACCTCTGTATTCAATTCATTGCCGGATACACTGGCAACCGGCAGGCACTCCGTTGCGCCATAGGGTGTATACACTTCGGCATCAGGGGATAAGGTTTTCTGCAATCGCCGGATCGTAGCCACCGGCATGGCGGCACCCGCTGAAATGATTCGCCGTACAGACGGTATCTGTATATTTTTGGACTCCGTATAACGACCCAGAACATTCAACAATGCAGGCGAGCCAAAAATATTGGTTACATCGAAACGTTCAATGGTCTGAAGCAACAATTTTGGGTCAGCTTTTGCAGGTCTTGTCGGATCCATTAACGGCACGACGGTGGTCATACCCATGGCCGGGTCGAACAGGGCAAAGGGAGGGAATGTCGGCAGATCCACTTCACCGGGGCGGATATCAAAGGCAGATCGAAGCATTTCGACCTGGGATACAAAGTGCCGGTGAAGATAAACCACACCTTTCGGAATTCCAGTGCTGCCGGAAGTAAACAACAAGGCCGCCATTTCATCGGGCTGTGTGTCAGCCAATGCCGGTCCGGAAGTTCTTTGCCCCAGTTTCCGCAGTTGCCTGGTATTTAGCCCTCCCCAGCCCAGTTTGGGGCCCGAAGTGACGAGTTTCACCGCCGGTGCCCAGCCCAGCAATTTTCGGGCAATCTGGGCTTTTGTAACACCGATGAATGCCTCGGGTTGCGCCTCAGCAAGACAGGTTTTAAGAGGCTTTATCCCGATACCCGGGTCAATCAGAACCGGTACTGCACCCGCTTTGAACAATGCGAAGAACATCGCGAAAAAATCGAGACCAGGTGTCAGCATCAAGGCCGTCCGGGTGCCGCGACCTATTCCATATTCGATCAGGCCATGGGCGTAGTCATCGGACAGTTCATTCAGTGCGTGATAGCTCACCGACTCGTAGCTAATACGACCGCCGTGTTTGCCCACCGGATAGTAAATGGCGATGTTGTCGCCTTGCTGCGCAGCCTGGCTGACCAGGGACGAGGCGATGTTACAGCTTTCAGCCGTGCTCGAATCCGGTTTCATTTTTATCCAGGAAATCACTGACGGCCTGCGTTAATGCGGGGCCGCCATCTTCAAAAATGTAATGCCCGTAATCCGGATAGCTGAGAACGTCAGCATGCGGAAATATACGTTTCCACTTGTTCAGGAAAGGCATATCAAAAACAAAATCCTTTTCGCCCCAGGCAAGCAGACAGGGGTTTTTGGAAAAATTCTGCAGCTGTGATTCAGTGGTTGAAAGGATGTTATAACCGGGATCGTCGGGGCTCAATGGAATATCCTGCACAAAACGCAAGGTTGCAATCCGGTTGTCCCAGGAATCATACGGGCCGGTATAGGCCTTGCGAACCTCGGCGCTGACAGGTTTTTTGAACGCGACGCGCGCGGCAAGACCTGAAAAGGCATTGAAACCCTGGACTAGATATGCACCCAGTTTTGTATTACGTACCAGCCACAGGGCGGCGGGAAACTTTTTATCTGATGGCATCGGGAACGCCGCTGTATTGGCAATGACCATGCTGGCAATCTGCTCTTGATGCTCAACCGCCCAGCCAAAGCCGATCATGCCGCCCCAGTCATGCACAATCAGATTGATAGGTGTTTCAGGCTGAAGGTGATCCATCAGTGCGCCAAGGTCTGATATTCTTCGTTCCAGTGTATACGGATATTGTGCAGTGCCGGGCTTATCCGACAGACCGCAACCAATATGATCGGGCACTATGCAACGGTAGCGATCACGCAAGGTGATCACGAGATTACGATAGTAAAACGACCAGGTCGGATTGCCATGCACCATCAAAACGACAGGGGCGTCGCGTGGACCTTCGTCCAGGAAGTGCATACGGATACCGTCGATATCAAGCCAGTGTGACTCGAATGGGTAGAGTGTTTCAGGAGGACGGAACACGTCGTGCCCGCCGCTCAGTGGTCTGTACTCGTATGGATTGAGTCCGTCATCGTCACCAGACGATTTCTGCCATGGAACAATTCAGACCGGAACCGATGCCCAGTAAGGCGACACGATCCCCATGCTTGACCTTACCCATTTCCGCAGCCTTTGCGAGCGCGATGGGTACCGCTGCCGGGCCGATATTACCCAGATGAGGGTAGATACGATGGATTTTTTCCGGATCCAGTCCCAGTAATTTCATCAGGGAATCGGTATGGGCTTTACTGACCTGGTGAATAATGAACTGGTCCAGGTCATCAACGGCCCAGCCGAGTTTTTCGCGTGCTGCAGAAAAGGTTTTGGTTGCCAGTTTAAGGCCTTCTGTCAGCAAAACCCGGGTGTCGGTCACCATACGATCCATTTGGCCGTAACAGAGCTTATTAAACTGGGTCGCAGCGCGGGTCACGCTTCCCAGGTAGGAATGGCCCTTTGGCGCAAGCTCACGCCGGCACATGATCATCGCAGCCGAACCCGAACCGAGCGTCAGTGATGCGAATTCTGCACGGAACTGTTGTTCTTTGATACCCGGTTCCAAAAGGCGGTGTATCGTTGCTTCGGTGATGGGTCTGCTGGATTCACCATCAACAATCAAGGCGTATTCCACTTCACCACGTTCAATCATCCGCGCAGCAACATCCATCCCGTTCAAAAAAGCCAGGCAGGCGTTACCGATATCAAAATTAAGACAGCGTTCATGCAATCCCAGGTTGCCGTGTACGAGGCATGCAGTGGAAGGCTCGAGGTAGTCGCGACACACCGAAGTATTGATCAATACACCGATTTGTGCACGGTCAATTTCGGCTTCTTTTATGGCTTTTTCGGCAGCCAATGTGGCGGCATCGGATGGCTGAGTATCGTGATTCCAGAAGCGCCGTTCCTTGATTCCGGAAATTTCCTCTATTAAACCGGGCCGGATTCCCAACCGCACCATAGCGGGGCGCAGTCTTTCACTGATTTCTGCGGAGGTCATTACAATTGGTGCATCGACTGCAGCAAGGGATTGAATTACAACGTTTTTAAATTGCATGTGTATCCGGGTTTGACAAGGTGGCAGCCGTGGATTGGGCGTGACTATTTGGAAGGCGATATTGTATCCTAAGCGGGGTGTTGAGGCTACAGGCTACCTGTTGAGCCAAAATGTATTAGACTGAATCCATTATTGATTCAGGGAGTGATCACCGTGCCAACTGAGGCGATTCCGGTGATCAGATATGAGTGGTGCCAATAACAAGTAAAATCATCGGGCCGGATTCTTTCAGCCCAAGACAACTCCCCCTGCGGCAGCTGGAAAGACCGCAGGGTGATGTCGTACATTTGTGGCATCTTGATTTCAATCAATTATCCAATCCACTGAATTCAGATACGATCGTGACTTTCCGCGATCTTTCAGCTTTTCAACAACGGGCGACCAGGCGGTTCTACCTGCGCTTATTGCTGGGCGCGTATCTCGGCTTACCAGGTAAGGATGTCCATATTGTTCGTAGAGGAAAGGGCAGGCCGGAGCTTGACCTGGCCCAGTCAAAAGGTGAGTTGGATTTCAGTGTGGCCCGCAGCAATGGTCGTTACCTGATTGGTATCAGTGGCGGGGCAACCATTGGTGTTGACCTCGAGTTAGCGTCACGTCGTTCGGGCAAACCGCTGGCCCTGGCCAGGCGTTATTTCAGTAAAGAGGAGACTGCGGCCCTATCCATGCTTGATGAAGAGCAACTACATCGTGCTTTCATGTATACCTGGTCTTGCAAGGAGGCCATCGTCAAGGCCAGTGGTGTGGGTATTGCCAACCAGTTGCGCCGATTTACTGTGGATGTCGATCCCGACAATCCACCTTCTGTGCTGGATATGCCGGACGATGATCACAGGGCCTGGAAGCTGGCCATTGCGGAGCCTGCTTCAGGTGCCATCGCAGCCATTGCAGTACGCCAGAAAACACTGCAATTGAAAGGTTTTAGTCTCAATTAGCTGTTAATTTCAGCAACGCCCAACGTAGGGTGGGTAACTTGTTACCCACGATTTATGGTCTGTGTTTGACGCGTGGGTAACAAGTTACCCACCGAACTTGTGGTTTGGGATAAAATTGCGCAATTCTGTCTGGTCAGCTGAGTAGTTTCGACTGTACACCTATGAAAAATTTTATTTATTCACTGTTATTACTGATGTATGGATGTACCACCCAGGTGCAGCCGGAGCTCATGCAGGCGGTGAATGAAAAACTGGCCACGCAGCGCTCAACTGAAATTGATTGCATGGCGTCCAGGGATCCTCTTTGTGCTATCCCGTCACCGTTGCTTGACCTGGGTGGTGTTGATGCACTCAACAACCGGCATCACGCGGCACTGCTGGATATCGGTGAAGATGCTCTCAAAGCCCGTTTGCATCTGATCAGGGCAGCGAGGCAAAGCATAGAGTTTCAAAACTTCCTGTTCCGCAGGGATCAGACCGGAGGCCTGGTCATGAATGAACTGGTGCAGGCGGCCAAACGTGGCGTACGTGTACGGATACTGCTAGATCAGCTATTTACTGTCTCAGAGCTGGATTACCTCGCCGGTCTGGCTTTGGAGCACAGCAATTTCGAGGTGCGTTTATACAACCCCTTGTTCAACAAGGCGAAAACCACCAGGACCTCCATGTTCAACGGTGTGACCTGCTGTTTCACAAAAACCAATCAGCGTATGCACAGTAAACTGCAGGTGATTGATGATGTGGTTGCCATGACCGGTGGTCGTAATATCGCCGACAGGTATTTTGATTTCGATACCGATTACAATTTCAAGGACCGGGAAGTTTTGCTCTACGGGCAGGTGGCGGTGGACATGCGGGCCTCTTTCGACCAATTCTGGGATAGTGAGTATTCAGCAGAGATAGGTTATTTGCGCGATGTCGCTCCACTGATCGCAGGTGATGAAGACATCTCTCTGTCCCGGTTCGAACCGGCCGAAAGATTACAACCATTGCTTGTGGATATCGAGGATATGCAGTTGATGCACTCGATGTTTATTGATACTGCCCATCATGTCGATTCAGTCGAGTATTTTTATGACCCTCCGCACGACAGTGACGGAATGGATCCTTTCCAGGCGGATATTACTGATGGTTTGCACGCGGCACTGGCAGCGGCCGAGAATTCGGTTGTAATCCAGTCGCCCTACCTGGTTCTATCCAAACGCTCACGAAAATTGTTCAGCAATTTACGCAAGGAGCACCCGGATATTGAATTGCTGTTTTCCACCAATAGCCTGGCAGCTACAGATGCTTTTTCGGCCTATTCCTCTACCTACAAGCACAAAAAGCACTATATCAAAACCCTCGGGTTTGAGGTTTATGAGTTCCGTCCTTATGCACTTGATGCTGCAGATTTTTTCCCTCGTATGCCCGAGTTGATTGTTGAGAAAAAAAATGGTGTCAACAGTGGCCCGATACCGGCAGTTGGTGCAAATCCCGCGTTGGAGATGCCGGGACCCAGGACTGGTTTACATGCCAAGTCATTTGTAATAGATGGATTTGTTTCCATGGTTGGCACGCATAACCTGGACCCGCGCGGGGAGGGTTATAACACTGAAAATGGCGTAATAATTTACGACGAAGAATTCGCAGGAGAGTTGGAAAGCAGCATTCGTAAAGATATTGAGCCGGGTAATAGCTGGGTAGCGGCAATGAAGCCCCCGGGACCGCCGGTTTTGGGTGGTATCAATGGAGCGATTGAATCGGTGTCACGCAGCTTGCCAATTTTTGATATTTGGCCCTACAGGTCAACCACCATGTACGAATTGCGTCCTGATGCATCACCCCTGTCACCCGGGGCTGAAGGCTTCTATGAAAATTACCAGCCAATGGGTAGCTTCCCCGGCGTAATCAGTACCAAGCGACGCTGGCAGGTGATACTTGTTAGCTCATTTATGGGGTATATAACACCGGTGCTGTAACGGGGGTTATGTTCAGGATGAACGGTATATCGCGATTGAGCACACGGACAAGGTGAGGCCGGGAAGCAGTCGAGAAGGCAGCCTGGGCTGTGTGCGGCGCGATTGTTTCAATTTTGCACGATTTACCAATTCATTGTGCACAAACCC
>CBDTVF010000140.1:0-7814 GCA_965363775.1 uncultured Gammaproteobacteria bacterium | reverse complement strand
GTATTGGACTGGAAACCCGGGCGGATGACAGTGAAGCGGTCATTCTGTTACGACCGCGTTTGCTTCGGACATTGGGTCAATTTTCGAACAATGCCGAGGTGATCGCGGCTGCTACTGACCTGAGCTTTCAGTTTTTAAAACAGGAGGGCGACATAGATTCAAATCTGGCTCTTGAAGCCCTCAGGGTAACGTCGTTTCACGGTGATGACAGTATTGCAAGCGAATACCTGGCCGCTTACAAGGACAGCGATGATGCAAACTTTAGAACGGTATTGCTGAGATCCATGTATTTTACAAATCCGGTTTCCAAAAAACGTATCCTTGAATTCACCCAGTCGGATTTCGTGAATTCCGGCGATTCGCTTAGACCCATTTTCTACCTGTTCTTCGCCAATAAGGAATATGTATTTCTATATGAATGGCTGGATGAGAATTTTGATGCTGTATTCAAAAAAGCACCTGAAAACTCAAGGTATTTTATGCCTCAACTGACAGGTAGTTACTGCGACGCTGACAACCTGGCACTGACTACAGCCTTTTACAGTAAGCGGGATGAGAAATTCAAAACATCGTTGGCCAAGGCCGAAGAGGATTCGCGTAACTGCCTGAATCTGAAGAATCGCCAGAAAGAGGCTCTTAAGACTTTCTTTGCTGCTTACAGCGATAAGGGTGCAAACTGAAACTGCCTCAACCCAATTCGTACGTCAGGGTTCTAAACAGTTTTTGCTCTGACCCTAGGAGCCTGTCGGATTTAACATGATCTACTGCGGAAAAGCCGAGTTTGGCCAGATTTCCCGCTCTTTTGCGTCAAATAGCGGTGCTATTCTCCTTAAAAGACCGAAAAATCTGACTCAAATCGGCTTTCCCTCGCTACGATCGGTCAAACCCGACAGGCTCCTAGTTGGGCAATCTTTTTATTTGAACTACAAACCTTGCCAGCTGGAATACCACGCTGATATAATCCGTCGGCTCTGTCATTGGCAGAGAGAACCATCCTTGCTTCACGCACCCAGCGGTTGGGTTGTCGGAAGCTTTTGCAGGGCCCAGTAGCCATTTTTGGATAGCGGGTCTTGAAAACCCATAGGGAGTTAACTATGCGTCATTATGAAATCTGTTTCCTGGTTCATCCGGACCAGAGCGAACAGGTTCCGGCAATGCTGGAACGTTACCGTGGCATGATTGAAGAAAAGGGCGGCAGTATTCACCGTCTCGAAGACTGGGGTCGTCGGCAACTCGCCTATCCCGTCGCCAAATTACACAAAGCTCATTATGTGCTGATGAATATTGAGGTCGATAACGAAACGCTGGAAGAACTGGAAGGTTTGTTCCGCTTCAATGATGCAGTTTTGCGTCATCTGACGGTTCGCAGGCAAAGCGCAACGACAGATCAGTCTGAAATGCTCAAGGCTAAAGAAGAAAAAGACCGTTCTAGCCGAGACCACGCTGATCGTCGCCGTTCATCTTCAGAAAGAGATTCGAAGAGATCCGCGGAAAAGACCGATGCACCAGCCAAAACTGATGCACCAGCCAAAACTGAAGCAGTAGCAGAACCGGTTGCAGCGGATACAGCAGTTGTCGAAGCACCGGTAGAAGCGGTCGCGGCTAAAGACACTGAAACTAAAACGGAAGCGGGAGAATAATCATGGCACGTCAACAATTTCGTCGCAGAAAATTTTGCCGTTTTACGGCTGAAGGCATCACCGAGATCGATTACAAGGATCTCAATATCTTGAAACAGTATATTGGCGAGTCCGGTAAAATTGTACCAAGTCGTATCACCGGTACTAAAGCCAGGTACCAACGCCAATTGGCAACGGCTGTCAAACGTGCGCGTTTCCTGGCTTTACTGCCTTACACTGATAACCACTGATAACCCGGGAGATATATTATGGAACTTATCTTGCTTGAGAAAGTACAGAACCTGGGTGACCTTGGCGACCTCGTGAAGGTAAAAGCCGGTTTTGGCCGGAATTACCTGGTACCACAAGGTAAAGCTGCACCTGCCACTAAAGAAAATCTTGCACAGTTTGAAACTCGCAGAGCTGATCTGGAAGCTGCCGCCCACGATAAACTGGGTAAAGCAATGGCACGCCAGACCGCCTTGGCTGATGTTGTGATTGAACTTTCCGCCAACGCCAGTGAAGAAGGCAAATTGTATGGTTCTATCGGCCCGCGTGAAATTGCATCTGCAGTTACTGCATCGGGTCATGAAATCAGCAATAGTGAAGTCATCATGGGTGAAGGACCGATCAGAATGGTCGGTGAGTTTGATGTTGTAGTGCAATTGCACACTGACGTTGAAAGCCTTGTGAAGGTCATCGTAAGTCCGGAAAAAGCCATTTGAGCTAGTCCGGATAGTCATTGCATCTGTGCTCTGATATGCTGAACTGCGAATCGTCAATGGATGGTTCGCAGTTTTTTTTGTCCCACAAAATGATAAGACCCGCTTATGGCCGCACCCAAACTGTCGATTGTTGAAACACCGAAAGTACCCCCGCACTCACTTGAGGCAGAGCAATCAGTGCTGGGAGGTCTTATGTTGAGTACGACTGCATGGGACCAGGTTGCTGATAAGATTGTCGAGGCGGATTTTTATAGGGAAGATCACCGGCTGATTTTCAAGGCAATCCATGATCTGCATGAGAACAGTCGCCCATGCGATGCGGTTACCGTCAGCGAGTGGTTTGAGTCCCACGGCAAGGCAGATCATGTCGATGGTGGCAATTATATATCTCAACTCGCGAACAACACGCCCAGTGCGGCGAATGTGGGTGCCTATGCAGATATCGTTCGTGAAAAGAGTATTCTGCGTAATCTGATTGACGTCGGTGCCGAGATCACCTCAAGCGCATTCTCCTCCGACGGAAGAGAAAGCAAGTCACTTCTGGAAGAAGCAGAGCGTCTCGTGTTTGCAATTGCAGACAAGGGCAACCGGGGAGGGTCGGGTTTTGTATCTGTCCAGGACAGTCTCAAGGAGGCAATGTCCAAGATCGAGGAACTCAATGCATTTGAGGGTGATATCACTGGTATTCCCACCGGCTATCAGGATTTTGACAAACTGACTGCGGGTCTGCAGCCCTCTGATCTGATCATCGTTGCGGGGCGTCCGGCCATGGGTAAAACCACCTTTGCAATGAATATAGCCGAACATGCGGCCATCAAACACGGCAAAACGGTGGCTGTTTTCAGCATGGAAATGGCATCACTGCAATTGGTCATGCGTATGTTTTCATCTGTGGGTCAGATTGATCAGACTCGTATCCGCACCGGTACTCTGGATGATCTGGATTGGCCGAAGCTGACTTCAGCCATGAACCTGCTCCACAAGAGCAAAATATTTATCGATGATACCCCGGCATTGTCACCGGCTGAGCTACGTGCCAGGGCACGCAGATTGAAACGTGAACACGACATCGACATGATCGTAGTGGATTATCTTCAGCTGATGTCCGTACCCGACTCCCGCGAAAATCGCGCGACTGAAATCGCAGAAATTTCACGGTCTCTCAAAACGATTGCCAAAGAATTGAATATACCGGTAGTTGCTTTGTCCCAGCTCAACAGGGCATTGGAACAACGCCCGAATAAGCGCCCGTTAATGGCCGACCTTAGAGAGTCCGGTGCTATTGAGCAGGATGCCGACCTGATCGTATTCATCTACAGGGATGAGGTCTACAACCCGGAAACCAGTGAAAAAGGCCAGGCTGAGATAATTATTGGTAAACACCGAAATGGTTCGACCGGGACGGTACGGCTGGCTTTTCAGGGGCCCTGGTTGCGATTTGTTAACCTTGCACCGGAAAGCGCCTATCACGGTGATTATCACTAGGGTTGAAGCTACACTAGGTGATGGGCCGGTAGTAAAATCAGGTTTTTCGCCTATTTGCGGGTCGTAGGGTGGGTAACTTGTTACCCACGATTTACGGGCCGAATTGGTATTTTATTCGTGGGTAACAAGTTACCCACCCTACGGGCAAAGTTCGGTTATTCTTCGTGTTCAGTCAATTCATATTTTCGCAAATAACCGCGTAGTTGATGGTAGGTCATACCAAGAAATTCAGCCGCTTTTTTCTGGTTAAACCGACATTGCTCCATGGCACTTTTAATCCGGTGAATTTCTTCTTCCTGCATTTGCTGTTTAAAATTATATGGCTTATCCGGCAATTTCTCGGTTTTAGCTTTGTTATTCGAAGACCGGGTAACGGGTCGCCAGGGTGAATCGAATGGGTCGAAAATAATATCAGTAATGGCCTGGTCATAGTCCAGGCAGGTATAGACGGCACGTTCAACTACATTTTTCAGCTCACGCACATTTCCCGGCCAGGCGTAATCCAAAAGTTCATTTTGTGCCCGTTCGCTAAAGCCATTGAACAGGTCTTTACCCAGTTCACCGGCCATTTTGATGGCGAAATGATTGGCCAGGGTCAGGATGTCTCCCGGGCGTTCGCGCAAGGGTGGCAGGGTGATGACATCGAAAGCCAGCCGGTCCAGAAGATCTGCACGAAACTCTCCCTTCTCAGCCAGGCCGGGCAGGTCTTCATTGGTTGCACCGATGATGCGTACATTGGTGCGAATGGTTTCACTTCCTCCGACACGTTCAAACTCACCGTATTCGATCACACGCAGTATTTTCTCCTGGACACCGGAAGATGTACTGGAGAGCTCATCCAGAAACAAGCTGCCCTGGTTGGCAAGCTCAAACCGACCCAGCCTACGTTTGGCTGCCCCGGTAAATGAACCGGCCTCGTGACCAAAAAGTTCGGTTTCCAGCAAGGATTCTGCCAGCGCGGCACAGTTCATTTTTATGAAAGGATAATCCCAACGACCAGAAAGAAAATGAATTCTGGCAGCGATCAACTCCTTGCCGGTGCCACGTTCGCCAATCACCAGGACCGGCCGGTTCAGTGGCGCGACACGTGAGACATGTTCAAGCACCTCCAAAAATGCCGGAGACTCACCGATTAGTTGTTGATCCTGCGGTTTGCGCATGTCCTGTTATCTCAAGCTGATTAAGTACTGACCGATGTTTATTGTAAGTAATCCCTTTATTTTTGTCTCTGGGCTGGAGGTCACGGGTACGATCTGCTACAACAGCGCTACGATACAGGAAACCAACGTGGCAAAAACAAAAACATCATTTTTCTGCACCGAGTGTGGCAGTGAGCTCAGCAAATGGTCCGGACAGTGTCCTGACTGCAAGGTCTGGAATACGGTTAAGGAATTTCGCCAGGCGGCAGTCGCCGGGGTGCCCCGTGTAAGTGGGTATACCGGAACAACCAGCCAGCAGGTAACAGAACTGTCAACAGTATCAGATCAGGTCGTTGCAAGAATCAACATAGGGATCAATGAGTTGGACCGTGTCCTTGGCGGTGGAATTGTACCGGGTTCTGTGGTGCTGATTGGCGGCGATCCGGGTATTGGCAAATCAACCCTGTTGTTGCAGGTGTTGGCAGGATTGATGGGGCAACTGAAGTGTTTATATGTCAGTGGTGAGGAATCCCTGCAGCAGATCAATATGCGTGCAAAACGTCTCGGTCTTGATGTGGGGGCCTTGCGTTGCCTGACTGAAACCAGTGTTGAGCAGATTTTGGCGGTTGCACAAAAAGAAAAACCCGGCCTGGTCGTGGTTGATTCCATCCAGACACTACACTCAGAGCAGGGGCAGTCAGCGCCGGGTTCTGTTTCCCAGGTGAGGGAGTCGGCCGCGGGACTGGTGCGTTATGCCAAGCAGATGAATTGTGCGATGGTGCTGATCGGGCACGTTACCAAGGACGGTTCTCTCGCAGGTCCTCGTATCCTGGAACATATGGTAGATGCCGTACTGTATTTTCAAAGTGATGAAGGCAGTCGTTATCGCGTGATACGGGCTTTCAAGAATCGCTTCGGTGCAGTTAACGAATTGGGTGTATTTGCCATGACCGGTCTGGGGCTTAAAGAAGTCAGCAATCCTTCAGCCATTTTCTTGTCCGGGCACTCAGAAACGGCGGCAGGCAGCGCCATCACCGTTATAAGGGAAGGTACCCGCCCGATGCTGCTGGAATTGCAGGCACTGGTGGACGAAAGTCACCTGGCCAATCCCAGAAGGGTCACCGTCGGTCTCGATCAAAGTCGCCTCTCCATGTTGCTGGCAGTGCTGCATCGGCATGGTGGTATCAGTCTTGGTGATCATGATGTCTTTGCCAACGTAGTCGGTGGGATGCGAATCACCGAAACCGGTTCGGATTTACCGCTGTTGCTGGCGATACTTTCCAGTTTCCGGGACCGTGTTTTGCCCAACAAAACCGTGATTTTTGGTGAAGTTGGTTTGTCCGGCGAAGTAAGACCGGTCTATAACGGTGAAGAACGTCTGAAAGAAGCTGCTGGCCTGGGTTTCAGCCGTGCGATTATTCCAAAGGCCAACCGGCCGAGAAAGGCGATTGAAGGCTTGAGCGTCACTGCTGTAAGTAGTCTCGAAGAAGCAATTAGCGCAGTGTTTTGATCAAAGCACACACGGCAGCAGTGCTATCACTCATCCCTGTCTTCGTTTGGCTTAATCAGTATCTTATGGATGACATTATCCCGGATATCTACGATGGTCATGGTGTGTCCGCTGATTTTGATGCTGCTTTTACCTTCGGGAATAACCTCCATCTCCTCAATCAATAAGCCACCAAGCGTGTGAGCCTCATCATATGGCAGGGACCAATTGAGGCGCCGGTTCAGCGTGCGCACACTGGTTGAGCCGTCAACGAGGTAGCTGCCATCGTCAAGACGACGCATGGTACGGGAACGTCCGCGGCCTTCAGGGGTAAACTCGCCGACAATTTCTTCGAGGATATCATCCAACGTGACCAGTCCCTGGATATCCCCGTATTCGTCAACCACCAGTGCCATGCGTCGTTCTTTGCTCTGAAATTCAAGCAGTTGTCGTGTCAGTGAAGTGCCTTCCGGAACGAAGTACGGGCGTAGAACCGAGCGCTGTAAATCTTCAAACACCAGACCACCCAGTGAAAGTTTGGAAATGACGGCGCGGATGTGAAGCATACCGACCACATTATCGATGCTTTCCCGGAAAACCGGCAGACGTGTGTAAACCGTCTGGCTTAATTGGCTCAATATATCCGACCAGTCATCATCCAGATCGATACCGATGATTTCCCCGCGAGGCACCATGACATCCTGAACCGATGCCTGTTCAAGGTCCAGGATATTAACCAGCATGCGTTGATGGTCATTGGATATCTTTCCACCTTCGGTAACCAGTGTGCGCAGTTCCGCCCGGTCCAGGCGCTCAAGCGCTACGACGTCGGTTTTAACCCCGAAAGGTTTCAGCAGCAGGTTTGCCAAAGAATTGACCAACCAGACAACGGGATTGAGTATTTTGAGCAATACGACCAACACATATGATGCCGGAAAGGCGACTCTCTCTGGGTGCAGGGCGGCAACTGTTTTAGGAGCAACCTCAGCAAAAATCAGCACGATGACAGTCATCACCAGCGTTGATATCCATATGCCATTGTCGCCATAAAGGCGCATGGCGATGACGGTGGCAATAGATGCGGCCAGAATATTGACCATATTATTACCCAATAGAATCAACCCAATCAGCCGATCGGGTCTGGTCAGCAGGTTATGCGCAAGACGTGCGCCGCGGTGACCACCGTTAGCCAGGTGTTTAAGACGATATTTATTAATGGCCATCAGGCCGGTTTCCGAACTTGAAAAAAAGCCGGAAAGTAAAATCAATATGAAAAGAGCCGCGTAAAGACTGCCTAAGGGGATATCATCCAAACCGGTTTATATTCCTTTGTGCCATTTATACGTTACACCACACT
>CBDTVF010000139.1:0-7831 GCA_965363775.1 uncultured Gammaproteobacteria bacterium | reverse complement strand
TGCTCCAAGGTGTATTGCCGGGCTCAATGGCGCAACCATGCGCATACCGCCATCACCAAAGTACTCATTCCCGATAAGCTCCGCCGGAAAGATGATCGGCAAAGCAGCTGAAGCGAGTAAATGACTGACATTCAGCTTTGCTGCCTGTCCCCTGCGACGGGCGCGCTGCCAGCTTTTTATACCCTCCTGGGCCTGGAAATAACTGATCGCGCTGGCACAGGTATACCCTGATGCAGTGATGGCCACACCACGCAATGCATCCGATTTCAATGCAGTCTGTATACCATCAAGTTGTAATGTCTTTTGCAAAAACAGACGCAAGGGCATATTGTCCAGAAACGCACGCGGGTTTGTCGGAATAAGGCCACCGGATAATAGAGTGGCGGCAAATTTCATGCCCGACTTAAACACCGTCCATGCATCGGTACGATAGACACGCCCGCAATACATGCTTCTCCAGAAGTGTTCCAGACGTTCGATTCCAGTTAAAAACTCATGGGCATGGCTGGCCAGAACCGCCGCGTTAATTGCGCCGGCCGAGGTCCCGCAAATAATCGGAAAGGGATTGCGCTCATCTGAGTTCAGCTCACTGATGGCCTTAAGCACACCCACCTGGTAGGCGCCGCGCGCACCACCGCCTGGCAAAACCAGTGCTGTACTTTGTGATGAGGTGTTGCGCATTTTCGGCTAAGTCAATCTCAAAGACTGTTTCGGTAACTAGTGTACTGGGTAAAACGCCCGTTTAAGAGCCCTGGAAAGCCCTGGAAAGCCCAGATACTTCCATGAAATGAGTTTCATTGCCAGTGAATGTATACTGTGGATAGAGAATTTCCACTGCAAATGGAACGGAACTGATTTCTCTGCTCCACATTACTCCAGGGAATGGATTTGAATAATTTGAAAAACCAGCGATGTAAACCTAGCGAAGGCGGGGATCGCATTGAGCGTCTGCACGAGGCAGTGGGAGTTGTAAACCAGGTCATCATGGGTAAAGAAGACCAGGTGAAACTCGCATTCAGCTGCTTGTTGGCACGTGGCCACCTGCTGATCGAAGATTTGCCTGGTGTAGGAAAAACAACCCTGGCACATGCACTCGCGACTGTCATTGGCGTACGTTACCAGCGCATTCAGTTTACCAGCGATCTCCTGCCCGCCGATATTCTTGGTGTCTCGATTTACCGGCGTGACCAGGAAAAGTTTGAGTTTCATCCCGGCCCCATTTTTTCGGAACTGGTGCTGGCCGATGAAATCAACAGGGCCACGCCAAAGTCTCAAAGTGCTTTACTGGAAGCCATGGCAGAGGGTCAGGTTACCATCGAAGGTATGACCCACACACTGCCCAAACCGTTTTTTGTGATTGCCACCCAGAACCCGCTTGACTTTGTGGGAACATTCCCCTTGCCTGATTCACAACTGGACCGTTTCCTTTTAAGTATCTCGCTGGGTTTTCCGGAACCCGAAATTGAGCGTGAACTGTTAACCGCACAGGACCGGATTTTGGTGCTGCGTGATACGCAGGCGGTCATCAGCCCCGATGATGTATTGCGACTCAATGAGGACTGTCAAAAAGTTCATGTCAGCGATGCCCTGCTGGATTATGTGCAGGCACTGCTGGCTGAGACCCGCAACAATCGCTGGTTTCAAGCGGGTCTTTCACCAAGAGCAGGCATTGCGATGCTTCGATGCTGCAAAGCTTATGCGTTTTTGGAAGGCAGGGATTTTGCAATACCTGAAGACGTCAAGGCCATATTTCCAGGGCTTGCACGCCATCGCATGACAGTACCACACGGTATGGAAGCATCCGTTGGTGAACAGATTTCCGATTTGTTAAACCAGCTCGCGATTCCCTGAATCAGGGCCTGTTAACACTTGCCAGATGCCAACTATTGCCAAACCAAAAATCCTATTATCTTTCAAGGACAGCATTGCAAGCCGGGTGAAACAGCGTGTATCGGCCAAACGCGGACCGATGACACCACCATACGAACTGGAATACCGTCACATCTTTGTGCTGCCGACAGCGTTTGGCTGGGGTTTTGCATTGCTGCTGATTTTTATGGCGCTCGGTGGACTCAACTTTAATAACAACATGGCCCTGATGCTGGTTTTTCTGCTCGGAACCATTGCGCAACTGACTACATTAATCGCCTACCGCAACCTGTCCGGTCTGAAAATTGACAGCATTAATTCTGAACCGGTTTTTTGCGGTGAAAGCGCACATTTTCGTGTATTTTGCTCCAATGGCGATGACCGTCAGCGTTTTGCGGTACAGGCCGGCTTCAAAAAACCCCAGGATTGCAGGGACTTCAAGCTCAATTGCTGTGAGTCACTTCATCTGAAACATCCAACCCTGAAGCGCGGATGGCTTGAAATGCCCTCGTTTCGACTGGAAACACGATTTCCACTTGGGCTTTTTAAGGCATGGTCATGGATATTTCCACAATCCCGCTGCCTGGTGTACCCATCACCCGCAGTTAATCCCCCCCCCTTGCCAAAGGCAGGTCATGGTCAAGCTGGACGTGCCGCAAAGGGCGATGGTGATCAGGTTCATGGATTACGCAAATACCAACCTGGTGATTCGAAGCAGCGTGTTGCCTGGCGGGCCAGTGCACGCCACGACGAACTCTACAGCCTGGAAATGGAAACACCACGCGAGGATGCCTGTGAACTGGACTGGGGTCTATTGAGGGGTTGCGATACGGAAACCCGTCTTTGTATCCTGACCGCCTGGGTCATCGCTGCCGATCACAAACAACTGTCCTATAGTCTGAAACTCCCCGAACAACAGGTAGCAAGCGGCAGTGGTATAGACCAACGCGCAAAGTGTCTCGAGCTGTTAGCCTTGTATTTGCTATGAAGTCTGCAAACACCATGACACTTAACCGGCTTGGAATACTGTGGGTGATTGCGACCCTCTTCATCAGCATGTTTCCGCAACTGACCAGCATGCCGCCACACCTGATACCCATTACGCTGCTGCCCATTCTGTGGCGTTTATTAGCTGAATTTAAAAATTGGAAACCAATGTCAATGTGGCTGCGTGTGGTGGCAACCATATTTGCTGTCGCAGCGCTGGTTTCCACCTACGGCGGACTCATGGGCAGACGCGCCGCGGTCAGTATGCTGGTATTGATGTTGTCGTTGAAATTACTGGAAACTTTTCGTACCCGTGATGCGCGTATCGTTGCAAGTTTGAGCTTGTTCCTGTGTGGAACACAGTTTCTCTTTTCCCAGGGTATTCCGATGATTGTGTACATCATCGCCTGTATGTTGAGCTCTCTGGTTGCATTGATGTACCTGCAAAGAAGAGAAGCGTATGAAAACGTGGCCGAGGTTCCCGAAACCGGGCGCAGCATGTTTTCCGAAATGGGTTTCGGCCTGCGCCTGCTGCTGCTTGCCCTGCCCATCGGCCTGGCCATGTTCATGTTTTTTCCACGCTGGTCCAGCCCGCTATGGGGTGTTCCGGAAGGTGCCCTTGATGCCCGTTCCGGTTTATCAGATTCCATGAGCCCGGGGAGTATCCAGAATTTGTTTATGGATGATTCTCCGGCGTTTCGCGCCACATTTGAAGGACCTATGCCCAATCATAGCAACCTGTACTGGCGTGGACCGGTATTCTGGGACTTCGATGGAAGCAGCTGGCAATCAAGCTATCTGAGCCGTGTCCTGGCCGCCGATGACAAGCCAGACCCTCTGACGGCACCGTTTCGTTACCGGGTACAGATGGAACCAACTGAACAACACTGGTTGTTCGCACTGGACTACCCTGCACTGGTGCCGAGGGGTACGAGTCTCAGCATGGATTACCAGTTACGCAGCAAACGTCCAATTATCAGTTTAAAAGAATTTGTGATGGCCTCTGATCCGGGTTTTGTAGACAGTCCCCGACTTAAACCGTCCTTGCGTTACGCTGCACTTAAATTGCCCGAGGGTTTTAATCCAAGAACTGCTGAAATGATGTCAGTCTGGCGTGAAGAAACCGGCAGTGACACTGAAATCGTGCGAAGGGCCCTGGCATACTTTAATCAGGAAGAATTTCACTACACTCTCAACCCGCCATTGCTTAGCCAGCACACGGTGGATGAATTCCTCTTCTATACACAGCGGGGTTTCTGTGAGCATTACGCATCAGCATTTACCGTGATGATGCGTATGGCCGGTATCCCGGCACGTGTAGTTACCGGTTACATGGGTGGGTGGTACAACAACATCGGCTCCTATGTACTGGTCAGACAGTCTGACGCCCATGCCTGGTCAGAAGTCTGGCTCGAGGGCTCGGGCTGGACGCGGATTGATCCGACTGCTGCTGTCGCCCCTTCCCGTGTGGAACGGGGAGCCATGGACTCATTCGCCCAACGCAGGCATGTCCTCGATTATGCATGGCTGCGAAATGCCAGGAATACGTTTGATCTGTTTCAGCGCACCTGGAATAACTGGGTTGTTGCCTTCGGTTCCGACAGCCAGTCACGTTTATTTTCCATTTTTGGCTGGGATGACCTGGACTCGTTCAAGCTGGTCATCGTTATGATTGCCACCATTCTGGCTGTCGCTGCAATTATCCTTATGTTGTCGCCATTGTTGTTGAAATTCCGCTCCACACAAAAAAAGGATCCACTGCTACGTCTTTGGCAAAAATTCATCAGGAAACTTGCCAGGGCCGGATTTATCGCACAAGCATCCATGGGTCCGATGGAACTAGCCGAAAAAGCAGGCGG
The DNA here is from genome assembly GCA_965363775.1 of uncultured Gammaproteobacteria bacterium. Taxonomy (GTDB): domain Bacteria; phylum Pseudomonadota; class Gammaproteobacteria; order Xanthomonadales; family SZUA-36; genus SZUA-36. The sequence goes on along the minus strand of CBDTVF010000139.1, from coordinate 3,116 downwards.
TCAATTACATCACGTAGAGGATGATATACTGGGTATTGCAGAACTCTATGTGTTGTGTCGCTATTCAAAGGGCGCCGGCAATCAGGGTGAACTGGCCACCTTAATCAAGGGTTTTCAAACCCGGCCCGTTCCGCACTGAGCCGGCCTGATGTGCCAAGGAGCAAAAACATGAATTACCTGATCAAAATATCCGGCCTGATCATTTTGAGCTGTTTGTTATGCTCTTCCTGCACCTCTATTCCGGAACAACTGAGTGGCGAATACACTTCATTGACACCTAAAACCACCACTGAGAAAGACCTGCAAACACAGGTCCGTTGGGCTGGTTTGATACTGGAAACCCGTCCGGAAGACGGTCATACCTGTTTCGAAATTCTCTCCAGGCGACTGGAAACATCAATGCGGCCTGAAATCGCCGATCAGTCCGATGGACGTTTCATCGCCTGCAAAGCCGGTTTTTATGATCCGGAAGTTTTCAAGAAAAAACGTGAAGTAACCCTGACCGGCAAAATTGTCTATATCGATGTCCGCAAGGTAGGTGACTACGACTATCATTTCCCGATAGTAGATATCGAGTTCATGAGCCTGTGGCCGGTACGTCGTTATCGGCCTCATTACGCTTCTGGCCCGTATATGCCCTATTACTGGCATTACCCGCACTATGGACGTTATTACAGGTACCCATTTTAAGGAGCCTGTCCGAGATATGTCGCAATTTGGCGGTTTTCCAGAAGACTTCTTTAAATTCTTCACTGAACTTAAGAAAAACAATAAAAGGGACTGGTTTACTGTCAACAAACCCCGTTACCTTGAATCCGTTGTCAGGCCGATGGGTGAATACATCATCGCCATCGCACCACATTTGCAGCGTATCTCGCCCTTCTACAAAGCAGACCCACGGCCACATGGGGGTTCGATGTTTCGTATTTACCGGGATGCGCGTTTTTCAAAAGACAAAACACCCTACAAGACACATGCTGCCTGCCACTTCCGTCACGAGGCAGGCCGTGATGCCCATGCACCCGGTTTCTATCTGCATATTGAAACTGACCGGGTTTCCGTCGGCGGTGGCATATGGCGACCACCATCGAAACAACTGGGTCAGATCCGCGAGTTTATTGCTGATAACCCGTCGGCCTGGGAAAAACTGACCAGGTCCTCTGCAGTCAGGAAAATGGACGGAATCCAGGGTGATTCACTAAAACGTCCCCCACGTGGTTACAGCCCCGACGCAAGACATATTGAAGACCTGAAGCGCAAGAGCTTCTTTTTGATGAGTAATAATGATTCAGAGCTGGCCTTAAGCCCCGCACTCGTGAACGAATCGGCAAAGGTGTTTAAAACAGTGGCTAAGCTTAATCATTTTGTCACTGATGCTTTGGAATTACCTTTCTAAGTAGGGTGGGTAACTTGTTACCCACGTTTTGTTGGTTTTATCTCGTGCGTAACAAGTTACGCACCCTACATACAAATGAGCACCGTCATCCCCGCGAAAACACCGTCATCCCAGTTTGCGCCGGGACGGTGCCTGCTATAAATGACCATGCCTGCCATAAATTACGGTGCCTTTATTTTGTAGTTGAACAAAACCTAAATACTGTATATATTTACAGCAACAAAACTTGGCAATCGTGCGTAACATTTACGCACTCTACTTCCATTCGCACCAAGGGTTATCAACATGAAAGAAAAACCTTTAACCAAACGTCAAAAAGAGATCCTTACATTTATCTCTGATCATATTGATTCTGTCGGGTTCCCGCCTACAAGAAATGATATTTCAAAACATTTCGGGTTCCGTTCACCCAATGCGGCAGAAAGTCATTTACGTGCGCTTGAACATAAAGGTGTAATCCGGATTGAGCCAGGGCATTCCCGTGGTATCACCCTTACCGCTCTGTCGCTCTCCAACCTGCCTGCAGCAAACGTCACCCGCATACCGCTGCCACTGGTCGGACGGGTGGCAGCCGGCAGTCCGATCCTGGCGCAGGAGAATATTGAACACGAGTACCGGGTAGATCCATCATTATTCTCATCCCGACCGCATTACCTTTTGCGTGTTGAGGGTAACAGCATGCGCGATGCCGGCATCCTGGACGGTGACCTGCTGGCGGTACACCGTACCCCCGAGGCACAAAACGGACAGATCGTGGTTGCACGTCTGGATGACGAGGTTACCGTCAAACGCTTCAAACGTAGTGGACATCAGGTCAGCCTGTTACCAGAAAATACAGAATTTCAGCCCATTCAGATCGATCTGCGCCGGCAGGAGCTGGTCATCGAAGGTCTGGGTGTGGGTATTGTACGACCCGATCTGGGTAACTGAGTGCCTATCCCACGCACAGTGTCCAAACCCATTGATTCCCACCCGCTGCTGTGGCGTGGCAAACAGATTTCACACCGTATACATACACTCAGCACCGGCCATAGCGCACTTGATGAGGCCTTACCGGGCAATGGCTGGCCGATGGGTGCTGTCACCGAGCTTGTCAATGATACGGCCGGTTGTGGGGAGCTCAGCCTGCTGTTGCCAGTGCTTGCACGGCTCAGCCAGAAGGACCGCTGGATTACCATGATTGACCCGCCATGGATACCCTGCCCCTCTGCCCTGCATGGCCGTGGCCTGGCATTGGAAAAATTACTGTTGATTCGCACACAAAACAGAAGCGAATCGCTGTGGGCCTGTGAACAGGTCGTACGCGGTATAGCCGGTGGCGCCATGCTGGCATGGCCTGAGACCTTGTCCTTTGGTGAATTGCGTCGTCTGCAGCTTTCAGCAAAAAGCACCCGGGAAACAGTTTTCCTGTTCCGTGACCGGAAAGCCACAAACACCTCATCGCCCGCCACATTACGACTGCAACTTACAGCGGATGATGGTGATCTTCGGGTTAAGGTGCTGAAATGCCGTGGTCAACGACCGGCATCGGGCATACATATCCGCCGCTCACAATTGTTTCAGTACCCGATGCCCGGCCTGCCCGGTGCCGGTGCCCCTGGCCAAAGCCCAGGCTCTTCACCGGAAAGCCCGTTGGTTTCTTTGAACACATCACTTAACAGCCAACCTGCCCTGTAGGGTGCGTAACTTGTTATGCACGGGATAACTGAAACAATCGCGC
>CBDTVF010000138.1:0-7835 GCA_965363775.1 uncultured Gammaproteobacteria bacterium | reverse complement strand
CCTGGGTTTTGCCGACCTTTCAGAAAATGCCAAAGAGGCGCTTGAGAAGACCAATAGTGAACTCGGCCTGGCATTGTCGGCATCCGAGATTGATTATCTGATAGCCGCTTATGAACAGTTGGGCCGCAATCCGACCGATGCGGAACTAATGATGTTCGCCCAGGCGAACTCGGAGCATTGCCGTCACAAGATATTTAATGCTGACTGGACACTGGATGGTGAGCCTCAGGAGCTTTCACTATTTGCGATGATCAGAAACACCCACGCACAGAGTCCGGCTGGCGTGCTGTCTGCTTACCATGATAATTCCGCGGTGATTAAGGGGCGTCGTAGCGAGCGTTTCTTTCCGCAACCCGATAGCGGCGAATATGCCTACCTGATTGAAGATGTAGGTATACAGATCAAGGTGGAGACCCATAATCACCCCACGGCAATTTCGCCGTTTCCGGGTGCGGCTACCGGCTCCGGTGGCGAAATCCGTGATGAAGCTGCAACAGGACGTGGAGCGCGACCAAAGGCCGGTTTGACGGGCTTTTCAGTCTCCAATCTCCTGTTGCCTGGAAATTCGAGGGACTGGGAAGAGAGCTCCGGCAAACCCGACCGTATTGCCAGTGCGCTCGATATCATGATCGAAGGACCGGTAGGCGCAGCCTCTTTTAATAACGAATTTGGCAGACCGGCACTGACAGGTTATTTTCGTACTTTTGAGCAATCCATCGGTGGTCGCCTGTGGGGCTATCACAAACCCATTATGCTGGCTGGCGGCATGGGTAACATTCGTATAGGGCATGTAGAGAAATTGCGTCTATCGGAGGGTTCCGCTGTCATTGTGTTGGGTGGACCGGCCATGTTGATTGGTCTTGGTGGTGGTGCGGCATCTTCTGTTGGCAGTGGTCAGGGCTGTGAGGAACTGGATTTTGCCTCGGTTCAGCGTGGCAATCCTGAGATGCAACGACGTTGTCAGGAAGTCATAGACCGCTGTTGCGCCCTGGGTGATTCCAATCCGATTGTTTCAATACACGATTGTGGTGCGGGTGGTTTGTCCAATGCTTTACCCGAGTTGCTGAATGACAGTGAGCGTGGAGGTGTACTTGAGCTGCGGGAAGTTCCCAGCGCTGACGGTGCCATGTCACCTATGGAGATCTGGTGTAACGAGTCACAAGAACGTTATGTCCTCGGTATAGAGCATGACCGCCTGGAAGAATTTGAATTTTTGTGCAAGCGTGAGCGTTGTCCTTATGCCGTACTTGGCACAGTTACTGCTGAGCGTCTGTTGCGTCTGAACGATGCTTTATTGCATGAGCCACCGGTCGATATGCCGCTGGAAGTGTTGTTGGGCAAGACACCCAAAATGCATCGCGATGCGACCTCCGAAAAGCTTGTGCCGGCTGTAGCCCTGGCCGGTCAGACCGATCTGGAGAAGGATGTCTTCAGGGTTTTGAGGTTTCCCGCTGTCGGCAGTAAATCGTTTTTGATCACCATTGGTGACCGTTCGGTCGGAGGCCTGGTCGCACGTGACCAGATGGTGGGACCATGGCAGGTTCCGGTCGCGGATTCGGCAGTGACATTACATAGCTTTCACGGTTACACAGGTGAGGCCATGGCAGTGGGTGAACGGACACCACTGGCAGTAGTGGACAGCCCGGCCGCTGCCAGGATGGCCGTGTGTGAGGCCATTACCAACATTGCCAGTGCCCCGATTGCCAGTCTTTCGGATGTGCGTCTGTCAGCGAACTGGATGGCGGCAACGGGAGAAAAGGGGCAGGACGCCGCCCTCTACGAAGCCGTGAAAGCCGTTGGTATGGAGTTATGCCCCGAACTAGGCATAGCCATTCCAGTAGGTAAAGATTCCCTGTCTCTTAAAACGGACTGGATAGACAACAATCAGCCAAGACATATGCTCGCACCCGTCTCCCTGGTGATTACCGCTTTTGCACCAGTCACCGATGCCCGCAAGGCTGTTACGCCACAGCTCGATTGCGCTTATGATGACAGTCGTCTGCTGTTGATTGACCTGGGTGGTGGCGCAAACCGTCTGGGTGGGTCCTGCCTGGAGCAGGTGTACGGGGCATTCAGTCAACAGGTTCCGGACCTGGGTAATGCGCAACAGCTTGCCGGCTTTTTTGCAGCCATCCAGGAGTTGATTGCAGCAAGTCAGATCATCGCTTACCACGATCGATCAGACGGTGGTTTGATTACCACGCTTTGTGAAATGGCTTTCGCGGGGCGCTGCGGGCTTGATCTGTCTTTTGAAAAACCCCGGCTTGGTGATGGCGATGAGCTGCGGGCATTTTTGTTTTCCGAGGAAGCAGGCGCAGTGGTCCAGATTGCCGAATCGCATATGGAAAGCGCGATGGCTTGTTTTTCCCGGCATGGGTTGGAAGACATCGTTGAGGATATCGGTGAACCGGTTGACGGTCATGACCTCAGTATCAAAGCAGCTGGAAAACCGTGCTTTCAGAGCGACCTGCGTGATCTTCACCAGGCCTGGAATGAAACCAGCTTTGAAATTCAAAAATTACGCGACCACCCGGATTGCGCAGAGGAGGAGTTCAGCAGAACCCTGGAATGGGAAACAGCTTTTCTGGAACCGACGGTGAGTTTCGACCCGTTAAGGAAGACGCAATCACCCGCCATACACGAGGGCACGAAACCTGCCATCGCGATTTTGCGTGAACAGGGTGTCAATGGACAGATTGAAATGGCAGCAGCATTCGACGCGGCAGGATTCAGGGCCGTTGATGTGCATATGTCAGACCTGCTGGAGAAACGTAGCAGTTTGTCAGAATTCCAGGGTCTGGTGGCCTGTGGTGGTTTTTCCTATGGCGATGTTCTCGGTGCGGGGCGTGGCTGGGCAGCTTCCATATTGTTCCAGAATGAGCTGAGAGATCAGTTTGCAGAGTTTTTTGAGAGCAAAGATCGCTTTGCACTCGGTGTTTGCAATGGCTGCCAGATGCTTTCCTCACTTAAGGATATTATTCCGGGTACTGATATGTGGCCGAGTTTTGTGGCCAACCGTTCGGGTCAGTTTGAAGCCCGTCTGAGTTTAGTTAAAGTATCAGAGTCGGCTTCGCTGTTTTTCAGGGGTATGACAGGCAGTCTTTTGCCGGTGGCAACTGCCCACGGTGAAGGACGTGCGCAATTTCCACTGCAACAGATATCTCAATCCCAGGTTGCCTTGCAATACGTGGATGCCAGCGGTCGTGCCGTGGCCCAGTACCCGCAGAATCCTAATGGTTCCCCGCTGGGCGTCACCGGCTTGTGCAATGACGATGGTCGGATAACAATCATGATGCCGCACCCGGAGAGAACCTTGCGTACGGTGAACTTTTCCTGGGCGCCGGCCGATTGGCCGGAATTGTCACCATGGCAGCGTATGTTTAGTAATGCCCGTCAATGGGTGAAATAATCAACAAGCAGGCGGACAACCAGGGTTTGCGGTTGAGCGAATTATTGATCCTGGCATTTTTGTGGATGATATTCGGTTTCATGCTCTGGTATTACCTGAGCGCTTTCCACGGTGTACCGGTGCGCTTGTTGGCCAGCGAAATACTTTCCCGTGTCCTGGATGATAATTTCATGGGTATTATCCCCAACCCCGATAAGCACTATCTTTTCCAGGTACAGACACAGATTCCATTTGTATTTCCAGACGGCAGCCGCGAGGCTTTGGGTTTTATCGTCAATCCGCTGATCTATGGTTTTGGTTTGCCGCTATTATTCGGCCTGGTAATGGCTTCCGGTGTTTCCTTTCTCAGGAAAATGGGTGTTTTGTTGGTCGGCTACGTCTGTGTCATGCTGATACAGGTGTGGGGCGTGGTTTGGCAGACATTGAAAATGCTGGCTTTTAATTTCGGTGCCGATGCCCACCAGATTGTGGCAGACGCCGGTATTTCAGATGAGCTGATTGCCTTATGCTATCAGTTAGGTGTTTTGATATTACCACCACTGGTACCCGTTATTTTATGGATACTGGCCAATTGGTCACTGGTTGAGCAATTTACAGGATGGCATGGAAAACCGAAATCATGAACACCGAAATGACGAACTTGGGAACTGTCGGGGCATGACCGTGGTCTTTGTCAGCGACAATCACCACTTTACAAGGTCGAATATACTGACCAATGGATGGGGCTATAATTTCAACAACGGTTCGAACCCCTCAGGGATACTACGTGCAAGCAACTGAAGAATTACAAAATCAAAAAACGCAACTCCCCGGTTCTGTTGAGGATGAGGTCTGTGTTTATCTGATCGATAGTGGTCGATTAAAACAATCTGATCTGAAGCGTGCCGAGACATTCCGTGATCAGAATGGGGGTGACCTCATTACTTTGCTGGTCCGTCTTGGGCTGGTTTCGGAACGTGATGTCGCCGAAGCCGAGTCCAGCTTGCTGGAACTTCCACTGATATCGACCGCAGATTTACCCGAAGAGGCACCGGATATCGGCAAACTGTCTTTACGGTATCTGAAACAGAACCTGTTGTTACCGGTTGCTGCTACCGATACCGAGATGGTGGTTGTCATGGCCAATCCGAGGGATCAATTCGCGCTTAAAGCACTGGCCATGGCCAGTGGCAAAAATATCAGCCCACAGGTAGGTGTCGCTTCCGAAATAGAAAATGGAATTGAGAAATTATATGGTGTTGGTCGCAGCGCCATGGGCCAGATAATTGATACCCTCGGCGAAGGTAATGATGATCTGGAAGACGTTGAACATCTGCGTGACCTCGCCTCTGAAGCCCCGGTCATCCGCCTGGTTAACCTGGTGATGCAAAGGGCGGTTGAGGCCCGGGCTTCTGATATCCACATTGAGCCGTTTGAAAACCGGCTCAAAGTGCGTTACCGGATCGATGGCGTATTGCAGGAAGTGGAGGCTCCGCCTGCGAGTTCCACTGCGGCCGTGATCTCCCGTGTCAAGATCATGGCACGGCTGAACATCGCCGAACGCCGTCTTCCACAAGATGGCCGTATCATGCACCGGGTACAGGGTAAGGAGCTGGATTTACGTGTTTCAACGATTCCCACATCTCATGGTGAGAGCGTGGTAATGCGTATTCTGGATCGTGAAAGCATTGTGCTGGATTTTGATTCACTGGGTTTTGATGAAGGGCTACAGAAGGAGTTTGTAAAAAATCTGGAAATGCCGCATGGCATCATCCTCGTCACCGGTCCGACCGGTTCGGGTAAAACAACGACGTTGTATACGGCTTTGAGCCAGATCAATACGCCGGCAAGAAAAATCATCACGGTGGAAGATCCAGTTGAGTACCAGCTGGAGGGGATCAATCAAATCCAGGCACAGGCATCTATCGGTCTTGATTTTGCACATGCTCTCAGAGCCATCGTACGACAGGATCCCGACGTTATCATGATCGGTGAAATGCGTGATCTGGAAACGGCCCGTATCGCGATTCAATCCGCCTTAACCGGTCATCTCGTGTTGTCTACCATTCATACCAATGATGCAGCAGGTGGTATCACCCGTATGCTGGATATGGGTGTTGAAGATTACCTGTTGACCTCCACGGTTAACGCCATTCTAGCGCAGCGCCTGGTCAGAACACTGGGCAAGGAAGCAAAGGAGGCCTATAAGTTGCTGCCGGAAGTCGCGATAGAAATGGGTTTCGGCGAGTTCTTCCCACAAGACAGCTATACGGTATATCGGCCCGTGCCCACGACAGAGAATCCAACCGGCTATTTTGGCCGGACAAGTATCCTGGAATTGTTACAGATGACAGATTCCATCCGCCGGTTGATCATGCAGAAGGCAACCTCGGGTGAAATCCACGACCAGGCGGTGATGCAGGGTATGCGCACCATGTACCAGGATGGTCTGCTGAAGTGTCTGCATGGAGTAACCACACTTGAAGAAATCCTCAGAGTGACACAGGAAGCCTGATGCCATTGTTTGAATATAAGGCGGTTTCCCCGTCGGGTGAAACCGTACGCGGTACGATGGAGGCGCCTTCCGAGGCGTCGGTGATTGCCAAACTGCAGGAAAGTGGCAATATTCCGCTGTCGACCAATGCGGCGGGCGAGGGTGGTTTCAGCCTGGACTCCCTGAGTCTGAAAAGACGTGGCATGAACGCGCGTGAAGTGGGTCAGTTTACCCAGCAAATGTCGACCTTGCTTGGCGCTGGCTTACCACTTGATCGTTCACTCCAGGTGTTGCTTGATCTATCTGAAAATGCCCGTGTCGAGCAAACAGTTTCGGCCATTCGGGACCAGGTCAGGGAGGGCGGAAGTCTTTCTGACGCGCTGGATGCCCAACACGGTTCATTCAGCAGGTTATATATCAACATGGTACGCGCCGGTGAAATTGGCGGATCCCTGGATACAACACTGGACCGGTTGGCGGATTACCTGGAGCGCTCCAAAGACCTGAAGGACAGTGTGATTTCAGCCATGATCTACCCCATCATGCTGATGGTTTTGGCCGGTGGTTCTTTGGTTCTGTTGCTGGTCTATGTTATCCCCCAGTTCACACCGATTTTTGAGGAACTCGGTGGCGATCTGCCGATGATTACAAAGATCGTACTGGCTGCCGGAGGTGTCCTGCAGAACTTCTGGTGGGGATTGATCGGCCTGACGATATTGGCCGTGTATTTGTTTCGTCGCATGCTGGCAAACCCGGAACAGCGTCTGCGCTGGGATACCTGGGTGCTGGGTGCGCGCTGGGTTGGAGACCTGGTAAGCAAAATGGAGATCGCGCGTCTTTCAAGAACACTGGGGACCTTGCTGACCAATGGCGTGCCGTTATTATCCGGCTTGACCATCGCCCGTAACGTGATGAACAATAGCCTGTTGCGACAGAGTGTTGAAGCAACGACCCAGGAAGTCAAAACAGGCGGTGGTTTAGCCCACAACCTGGCGGAAACCGGACACTTCCCAAAGCTTGCACTACAAATGGTCAGCGTGGGTGAAGAAACCGGCCAGTTGGATGAGATGTTGCTGAAAGTCGCAGACACCTACGATAAGGAAGTGAGAAACACGATTGACCGGCTACTGGCGGTTTTTACACCGTTTGTCACGCTGTTGATGGCGGTCATGATCGGTACCATTGTCATGTCCGTATTAATGGCAATCATGGGTATTAATGAACTGGTTGGCTGAAAAGACGGTCACAGATTAAAGAAATGCAATAAGCAAAATCAGCCGGTTTCATGGGAACCGACGATTACACAGATAGAAACACTGGCAGGAGACTTTGGGAATGAATATCAGAATGCATAGAAAGATGCACAACAATGGACAGCGTGGTTTTACGCTGGTCGAATTGCTATTGGTGTTAGTGATACTGGCGTTAATTGCCGGCCTGGTTTTACCGGGTATTATCGGTAAGGCCGAAAGTGCCAAGGCCAAGGCGGCCTCATCACAAATAAGCCGTATTTCGATGTCGGTAGAGAGTTTCTACCTCGACACGGGTAGTACGCCATCCTCACTTGATCAGTTGGTCAACGAACCCTCCGGTGTCAGTGGATGGAATGGCCCATATATTAAAAACTCCCTGTTAAAAGACCCCTGGGGCAAACCGTACAGGTATCGCGCACCAGGAGATCATGGCGATTTTGATATCGAGTCCTTTGGCGCCGATGGTCAGCAGGGTGGTGAAAAGAATAAAGCAGATATAAACAGCTGGGATTAGTATGGGTTCTTGGTGCAACCTGAGAACCAGGTTCTAGTGAATTTTCATGGGTTTAACAAGATTGGCCAAGATCGGGGTTTTACCCTGGTCGAGATTATGGTGGTCATGGTTATCATTGCGCTGGTCATGGGGCTGGTTGCAACATCCATGGCACGGAGTATTTCCGGTGCGGAGGCGCGGGCTGCG
>CBDTVF010000137.1:0-7843 GCA_965363775.1 uncultured Gammaproteobacteria bacterium | reverse complement strand
ACCACATTCTTCGATCAGACTGGCTGCCTTATACAACAGGGCATCCGTTTCAGGATGCAGTTCCTGGCTTTCCCGATGAACAAAAAGCGAGATCGGCACACCCCATGGCCTCTGCCTGGAAATACACCAGTCCGGGCGGCCTTCGATCATGCCGGTGATACGCTCCTCACCCCAGGCCGGAATCCAGCGAATGTGCTTGATAGACTCGAGGGCGCGTGACCGCAGGCCAGCCTTATCCATATTGATAAACCACTGCGGTGTAACCCGGAATGCGGTGGGTGTTTTATGCCGCCAGCAATGCGGATAACTGTGCAGGAATGCTTCATCATGCAACAGCACTTTGTTGTTTCGTAATAACTCTAAAACAGTATCGTTGGCTCTCCAGACAAACTGCCCCGCCAGCAATTCAGTATCGGGCAGAAAAAGGCCGTTCGCACCAACCGGACTCGTGACGGGCAAGTCATATTGCTTGCCTACCTGGAAATCTTCTTCACCATGACCCGGAGCGGTATGTACGGCACCGGTACCGGCTTCAGTTGTTACATGTTCACCCAGGATCACGGGTACCTGGCGGTCATAAAACGGATGCTGTAACAACTGGTGCTCCAGGACCGCACCCTTGCAAGTGCCCAGCACCTCAGAATTCTCCATCCCAATACGATTGACGACTGAATCTTTCAGTTCGTCCGCAAGCACGATTGCCAGGGTCTGGCCCTGCCACTCGCCATAGACCAGCACGTAATCCAGTTCTGCATGAAGCGCCACGGCTTCGTTGGCCGGCAGTGTCCATGGGGTGGTGGTCCAGATCGGGATACCGACATCGCCATCCACGGAATCAACACCAAACGCCGCCAGTACTGCTTTCTTATCCATGGCACTGAATAGCACATCAATCGCCGGCGAGGTTTTGTCCTGGTACTCAATTTCAGCTTCAGCCAAAGCCGAACCGCAATCAAAACACCAGTTGACCGGTTTGACCCCCTCATCCAGATGACCGCCTTCAATGATTTTGGCCAGTGCACGAACCATATTGGCTTCATAGGCGAAATTGTTACTGGCATAAGGGTTATCCCAGGTACCCAGCACGCCCAGACGTTTGAATCCGTCACGTTGCAGGCCGATCTGCCGGTCGGCATATTCACGACATTTCTGCCGGAAGGTACGGGCATCAACCTTGCGCCCAACTTTTCCGACTTTCTTTTCAACCTGTAATTCAATCGGCAAGCCATGGCAGTCCCACCCCGGTACATAAGGTGATCTAAAACCTGCCAGCAAGCGTGACTTGATCACAATATCTTTCAGAATTTTGTTAACCGCGTGACCAATGTGAATATCACCATTGGCATACGGCGGGCCGTCATGCAGGATAAATGACGGCCGATCGGCCGTGTGTTCCTGTATCCGTTCATAAAGGCCGCTTTCTTCCCATTGTTTCAACATCTGGGGTTCGCGGTTGGCAAGATTGGCTTTCATAGGGAAAGCCGTTCTTGGCAGATTGATTGTGTCTTTATAGTCCATACTTTTCTGTGCTTTTTTCACTAATCAGTTCAGGGTCTGTTAACACTCGCCCTAAGTCAATGACAGGTAATGCCTTGCCTGTCGTTCATCTTCCCGCATTTGCACAACGAGATCATCAATATTCTCAAAGTGTGCTTCATCACGGAGCTTTTTAATAAACTCTATTTCCAGTCTGTGGCCGTACAAGTTGTCGTTAAAATCAAATAAATGTGCCTCAACCAGGAAACCTTCGCCACCCACGGCAGGGCGTGTCCCCAAATTCGCGACCCCGTCACGCCAGCCACTATCGCCCCAGCGCGCTTTTATCGCGAAAACACCCTTTAACGGACTGGGGGTCGCCGCAAGGCGTATATTGGCCGTTGGGAAACCCAGTTTCCGACCCAATTGACGACCCCGGATGACCCTGCCCGCCATACGAAATGGCCGGCCCAGTAAGTGTTTTGCCTGGACCAGGTCACCCGCTGCAAGACAACTTCTGATGTTAGTGCTTGAAGCCCGCAAGCTATCGACATCAACCATCGAGATAGTGCTTAAATCAAAACCCAGTTTCTTGCCGGACTTGCGAAGTGAATCTATATCGCCTTCCCGACCTTTGCCGTAGTGGAAGTCTTCACCGACCACTACATCTTTCGCTGCCAGGGTTTTTACCAGAACTTCATTGACAAAGTCCTCTGCACTCATATCCGCCAAAGACCTGTTAAACCGCATCAGCCAGACCAGGTCTATGCCTTCCTTCTTCAAGTATTCCAGCTTCTGACGCACCGACATCAGACGGGCAGGAGCTGCTTCAGGCTTAAACCAGACCTGTGGCAATGGTTCAAAAGTCACAACCGCAATCGGACGTTGCTCGTCAGCCAGGGACTCACAACAGCGGATCAGTGTCTGGTGCCCCAAGTGCAAGCCATCAAAGTTACCGATGGTTACGACTGAGGACTGCAACAACTGCCGGCCTGGATTGTCTCTGATTATCTGCATATTGTAGGAATACGTATGTCCGGTCACAAAGCAGCGGATTATAGCAGCCACGCGAAATTCAGCACGCAAATTCGAGTAAATCTACGCCTATTTTGCCCCACGTAGCAGGTCATGTGTTTTAAGACCCGCTACCATGCAGACAAAAATATAAATAATCACACCAAAAATGATGGTCAGGGCAAGATTTTTAACCCTCAAAACCGCAGTTGCCTGGAGCCAACTTTCGGTATCATGAGTCATAAAAAGCAGTAGCGCCCCCATCGTTGTACAGGCCAGAATAACCGCTATCCACAGCCTGATCCAACCTCGTTCGGGCGTGTAAACCTGGCGTTTTGTCAGTCCCCGGAAAAGCAATATCGCGTTCAGATAGGCAGCGGCAGAACTGGCCAGTGCCAATCCGGCGTGCGGTCCTTCAAACCCCCGGTACAAAAGCAAACCAACAAATAACAGGTTAAGACCCATGTTGGTCACCATGGCAGCAATCGCAATCTTGACTGGCGTGGTGGTGTCCTGGCGGGCGTAATAACCCGGTGCCAGTACCTTGACTGCGATAAATGCAGGTAAGCCAACAGAGTATGCGACCAGGCTGTAGGCGGACATACGAACATCTTCCGGTTGGAAGGCATCGTACTGAAATAAGGTAATCAGAATTGGACTTGACAGAATGACCAGACCGACGGCAGCGGGCACTGTAATGATAACCGCCAGTCGCAACGCCCAGTCCAGTGTTGCCGAAAACTCAGCCGTACTCGCCTGCGCGTGTTTTCGTGACAGGTTAGGCAAAATAACGGTTGCCAGTGCAATACCCAATACCCCCAGCGGAAACTCCAGCAAACGATCGGAGTAATACAGCCAGGAAACACTTCCGGTTACCAGGAATGTGGCGATGATGCTGTCGAACAACAAATTGACCTGGGCTACCGATGATCCAAACAGGGTTGGAATCATCAATTTCATGATACGACGCACACCGGAATGCTGCCAACCCCATCGGGGCCGAGGCATCAAGCCCAATCGCATCAGTGCCGGAACCTGCAGCAACAACTGGGCGAAGCCCGCTGCCAGGACACCCCAGGCAAGCGCGGTAACGGGAACTTCGAGATGGTCTGCCAGTAACAATGCTGCAGCAATCAGAGAAAGATTGAGCAATACCGGTGTCAATGCGGGAATCAGGAAACGTTCATAGGTATTAAGTATTCCTGCGGAAAGTGCCGTCAGTGAAATCAGCATTATGTATGGAAAGGTAATCCGCAGCATCCCCGCTGACAGGTCAAATTCAGGTCGTTCATCTGCCACCCAGCCGGGTGCAAATACCGACAACACCAATGGCGCGGCCAATATTCCCACTGAAACCAGGACCAGTAGTATCGCCGCCAGCGTGCCAGTCACGTGATCAATCAGATCTCGCAAAGCCTCTCGATCACCCTTCGCCCTGTATTCTGACAGAACAGGTACAAATGCCAGCGAAAAAGACCCTTCCGCAAACAGGCGGCGCATGAAGTTGGGTATTCTGAAAGCCAGAAAAAAGGCATCAGTCTCGCCACTGGCACCAAACATTTTGGCCAGCACGACATCACGGACAAAGCCGAGAATTCGGGAGAGAATGGTCGCACTACCCACCGTTGCGGTTGATTTAAGCAGCTTCATAGCTATCAGAACTCCAAAACTTGCCCTAAGCAGAAATTAATCATGCAATTTTCCTGTTAAATGATTGACCCGGCGGAGAAAACCTAAGATACTACGCGGCTACATTCTGAACCAGATTTTACGGAGATTTACCTTGGCTAACAGTTTATCAGCACGCAAGCGTGCACGTCAGGCTGAAAAGCATCGTTTACGCAACGCCAGCCAGCGCTCGCATGTACGTACAACGATAAAAAAAGTTCTCGCGGCGATTGAATCCGGCGATAAAAGCGCAGCCGAATCAGCCTACAAGGCTGCTGTTCCTGCCCTTGACCGCTCAGTTTCCAAGGGCTTGATGCACCGCAACAAAGCGGCTCGTCATAAATCACGCTTGAACAATCATGTTCGTGATATGTAATCCACTGGCTTGATTCATTTCGCATGAATTGAGCTTTTGTAAAGATTACTCAAAAGCCCCGTTCAAAACGGGGCTTTTTTGTGGCCAACTGATGCAACCGGATATATTTTAAGCTTCGCTGCCAGTTTCCAGTTCCCATGTTTTTTGTTGCTCGGACTCCAGTTCTTTCATCTCATCAAGCGCGCGCCCGATACTTTGCACCAGTTCATCAGTACCGCTGCGTGTCACCGAAGAAATTATGAACCAGGGTTCCGTCCAGTTCAGTTCTTCAACCACGCGTTTGCAGATCTCCACTGACTCTTCCTGGCTCAGAATGTCTTTCTTGGTAAAAACCAACCAACGCTTCTTTTTACCCAGGCTGTCATCAAAATTGACCAGTTCCTGTTGCAACTTACGAACCGCATCCTCAGGAGGCATTTGATCAAGCGGCGCGATCTCCACCAGGTGCAACAACAACCTTGTTCTTTGCAGATGTTTCAAGAACTGCACACCCAAACCGGCACCTTCGGCAGCACCTTCGATCAGTCCCGGAATATCTGCAATCACAAAACTGCTGTCCATGCCGACCCGAACCACACCCAGGTTGGGGTACAAGGTGGTAAAAGGATAGTCGGCAACTTTCGGACGTGCCGCTGAAACTGCGCTAATCAGCGTTGATTTACCGGCATTGGGAAAACCCAGCAAACCGACATCGGCCAGCACCTTCATCTCCAGGTGAAGTTGAATATCTTCTCCTGGATTACCGGGCGTGCATTTTCGCGGTGCCCGGTTGGTCGAACTTTTGAAATGCACATTACCCAATCCACCGCGTCCGCCCCGGGCGACCAGCAGTTGCTGACCATGTTCAGTGACATCACCCATGGCTACTTCATTAAGTGCGTCTGTCACGATTGTACCCAGTGGCACGCGGATATAGATATTCTCGCCTCTTTTTCCGTAGCGTTCCTGACCTTTGCCCTGTACACCGTTTTCTGCCTTGTAGTGCCGACGGTGTCGAAAATCGACCAGTGTATTCAGGCCGGAATCCCCTTCAAGGAACACGCTACCACCGGCACCGCCATCACCACCGTCAGGTCCGCCGAACTGAATATACTTCTCCCGGCGAAACGACGCCGAGCCATTTCCGCCCTTGCCTGCAATAATATGAATGGAAGCTTCATCAACAAATTTCATAGTGGTTCATAGTGGCCTGTTCTGTTCAGGCTACATCATACACTGCACACACGAATTCCTGTATCCTGCGCGGATGTTTTACCAAACCGAAACTAATCCCACCGAATGATTGGCGCTTTTTTTCTCCAGGTGCTGCTGATGGCTCCGGCTATTCAGTCAACCGAAACCACTGACAAGCCTGACGAAACTGAAGTACTGTCTCCAATTTCTGTGATTGGTCAACGAGTGGCCAATTTGCAACCTGCAAGCACCTACACCACCCTTTCCACGGCATTAAGGTATGACCCGCAGGTAAGCCTTCAAACACGGGGAATGCCTGAAGGACAGGCCGATGTGACGGTGCGTGGCGGCCTTTTTGAGAACACCGGGTTCAGGATGGGCGCGGTGACGGTCTTTGACCCGCAAACCGGTCATTACTCGGTAGAAGCGCCATTTGACCCCGCGATGCTGAGCTCACCTGAAATCCTGACCGATTTTGATAACGGACTGAATGCGTTCAACGCGTCTGTTGCCACTGTTCATTACGGTTTCAACACAATCTCAGCGGGCGGACATTTTTCCGCAGGGTTTGGTACGGACAAGCTACGGTATGCCAGCGCCCGTCTCAGCGGTATTAAAACCCTTGCGGATGGGCAAGCCCTGGCCGCGACAGTTTCAGCATCTGCATCTGCTGGTGATGGCACGCTCCCCTACGGTGAGCACGATTTCAAACGCTTCAGCACTCACTTGCAATCCACTGGTGAAAATAGCGAGACAAACTTCCTGCTGGGCTACCACGACAAGTTTTCTGGCTGGCCGGGCATGTATACCGGTTTTTCCTCGCTGCCGGAAACCGACCACACCAAACTGGGCTTGGTTCTGCTGAATCATCGCTGGTCGAATGACAGCGGATGGTATGAAGCGGGAGCAGCCTATCGCTGGTTGGATGATGACTACGACTTTGACCGAAGAACCACTGAGTCCGGGTCCCCGGGGTCTTTCGAACATGAAACACGGAGTTTTTCGCTGGGCTTGAACGGCCAGCAGAATATGGCTGGGCTGGAGTGGTATTTCTCCGGGCAATTTTCGGCCGACAGGCTGGTTCGCTCTACCGACCTGACATATGGTGACTTCAACTCAAGGTCCTACCTGACCCTCAGCCTGGCTCCCGGCAAACAATGGTTGCTGGACACCGGTTCCATGTTGGCATTACGTGCCGGGTTGCGTGCAGATCTATCCAACCGGGACGAAAACGCCCTGATGCCCCTTTTCTCTCTAAGTCTGGAACAAGACACTGGTGCCGTTGTAAACCGCTACGGTCTGGAATTTACCCGCACCTCACAGTTACCCGGTTACACGGCATTAAACTCACGACCGGGCGGTCTGTTCGGTGGTAATGCGACTCTTGGCCGTGAATTCGCCAATACCCTGACTGCAGCATACACACGCGAACTGGATAGTTGGTATTCAAAGGTTTCTGTTTTTTACCGCCAGGACGCTGACCTGGTCGACTGGACCTACCAGCAGATAGCACCATTCTCACGCCAGGCTAACGCGGTCGATATGGACGTCACCGGTCTGGAATGGCTGACATCGTGGCATTCGGAGAAATTGCAGATTGTTGGCGGTTATACCTGGTTACACAAAGATGCCGATTATGGCACCGCACAAGTCGACGCGAGTTTCTATGCGCTGAACTATGCACGGCACAGAATCACCCTGGCGTTTGTTTACACGCCGGTTTCGCGGCTTGATATCCGATTCGACAATGAATACCGTCGTCAACAGGACAATCTACTACGCAACAGCGGCGACAATGCGTATATTGCGTCACTTTCGGGCAGTTGGAAGTTGTTATCAAACCCCGGGGTTCGAATCAGCCTGATTGCGGACAATTTGACTGATAGTGATTTTGAGGAGTTTCCGGGGACCCCACCGATGGGTCGGCAGGTGAGTCTTGGATTAGGGATTGATTGGTAAGAGGTCGGCTAGTAGTCTTTTTTAGAGCTGTGCGAAATGGAAAGGGGGGCGCCGCTCCTCGGTAACTGCTCCTGCGTCGCCTCAAGTGCCTACTCTTGGTACTCTACCTCCTGCATCCCTGTAGTCGTGAGCGTCCTGCGCCCGCGGCGTACCGTTCATCCTGAACATAAAAAACCC
>CBDTVF010000136.1:0-7848 GCA_965363775.1 uncultured Gammaproteobacteria bacterium | reverse complement strand
TGTAACAACTTCATAGTTATTGTTTTCCAGCACCCGTGTTGTCACTTTACGCATGGTGATAGAGTCATCCACAACCATGGCGAGTGTTTTGTGTTTGTGAACATCAATATGTCTCATCGGTGGCGCCGGGCGGGCACCGGTGAGCAGTGCCTGGCGGATCATCGGTCCGGAATCAATGATGATGACAACCTGGCCATCACCGGTCACGGTTGCACCCAGTATGCCCGATACGGAGCTGATTTGCGGACCGACCGGTTTGATGACAATCTCCCGGTGCCCAAGCAATTCAGATACACGGAAAGCTGCCCGCTGTTTACCGGCCTTGATCATCAGCATTGAGATGGTTTCATCACCCAGCGGGGTTGAAGGCTCGCCCAGCAATGGTTCCAGCTCAAGAATAGAGTATGGTTCGCCGGCAAATTCATAAACCGGTTTTTTGAGCTTCAGCAGATTCTGGTAATCGGTGGGTAACATACGCGCCACACCGGCAACGGCTGCGACAGGAATCATGTAACGGTGCGCACCAGCCATGATGCCAATGGCTTGCATGACAGCCAGTGTGAATGGGATGCGGATGGTAAAACAACTGCCTTTGCCTTCGACAGAATCTATTTCTACAGACCCACCAATCTGTTTAATTTCACTATTGACCACATCCATGCCAACACCACGTCCGGCAAGGGCGGTGACTTTTTTGGACGTTGAAAAACCGCTATGAAGAATCAGATGAAGCAGTTGTTGTGGCTGTGGATCGACCTTCTTGTCAACCAGGCCCATCTCAATGGCGCGCTTGTGAATGGCTTTGAGGTTGACGCCGGCACCATCATCTTCTACCTGGATCACGAATTCGGTGGCCTCGGCAGCAACCGTGATACTGAGTTGTCCCTCCGCCGGTTTTTTGAGCTTGCGTCTTACAGCGGGTTTCTCAATACCATGAACGATTGAATTTCTGAGCAAGTGCTCCAGCGGTGCGGTAATCCTTTCCAGAACATTACGATCCAGTTGGTCACCACCATCTGTCATACGCAATTTCAGGCGGGCTTTTTTGTGTACTTCGCCGGCTGCAGTCCGGATAATGCGGCGCAGTCGTGGTGCGATGGTGCCAAAATGCACCATGCGGGTTTGCATCAGGCCTTCCTGCAGTTCTGTACTTACCCGGGATTGTTGCACCAGCAGTGCATCGGACTTGCGAGCAGTGTCGTCCAGTAATTCCTGCAGGTTTAAAAGGTCGGATACAGACTCGGACAAGCTGCGCGATAGCTGCTGCATGGAAGAGAAACGGTCCATTTCCAACGGATCAAACTCTTCGGAGTCGGCTGGTGAGTCCTCTGGCATCTCCTGTTGATAACGCGATCGTATCTGGGTTTCGGTCTCAATCTCGAGTTTTCTGAACTGTTCCCGGAGACGGGACGTCGTGACATCAAATTCTTTCAGATGTTCGCGCATATGAACGATCTGTTGCTCAAGAAGTGAGCGGAAAATACTGATTTCGCCGGCGGAATTCACCAGTGAATCCAGCAAATCTGCATTCACTCGAATATGCTGTGATACGGTTGATTCCCCACTCGGTACGGCACTGGCTTCGGGTTCGCTTGCCGGAACCACGACGTCGGGAATTTCCCGCAACTCTTCAACGACGGGTTCAATCCTGGCAGGTTCTTCAGGCTCCGTGACAGGTTCAACACTGACGGTCTCGGCCTCTTCCCTTTCGGATGAGGGTGCTGCACTGACGGCATCTGTCTCTTCCTGCGCGGGTAGAGCTGCAGCCGTGTCTGCCTGTGGCTCTTCTGAATCAGCTGCGGCTTCAACTTCGGCGGATGCTGGCTCTGGGGCATCGGTTAAGGGTTCGTCTGTGGCCTGCTCCGGTTGTTCCTGCCCTGTCGTCAGTGCTTCGATTTGCTGCTCGAACTGTCTCAGCACTCCACCTGCCTGGGGAATCTCACCCCGTGCTGATTCTTCCGTCCAGATATTCAGTCTGTCACAGCTTTGCTCCAGTAACTCAATGGCTGCGATTGATGGCTGCAACAACTGGCCTGCAATCTGCTCCATTAATGTTTCCATGGTATGGCTCAGGGTACCCATGGCACTGAGCCCCGCCATACGGGATCCGCCCTTGAAAGTGTGGAACTCACGTTGCAGGTTTCGGACGATATCCAGATCCGGCAAATTGTCACGCCATGTGTTCAGTAACGAATCACAACGTTCCAGGATGTCCGTGGCCTCTTCGAGGAAAATATTGAGAATTTCCGTATCGACGGGTTCTTCCTCAATATCTTCCAGTTCGTCTTCTGCCTGGTCCTCGGTCTCATCACTGATAGCATCAAGCGGTTCAATAAATGCATCCGGCGCAGGCTTGAACTCAGCGGTGAGGGCAGTCAATTGCTCAATTTGACTCTCTTCATCGCTGGCTAATGCTGCTTCCGGGTCACCTTCATGTACGGCGAGGCAGGTTTCAAGATATGCCAGACTGGTAGCGACCGTCCACATTGCCGTGTTGGTAAAAGCCTTTCCACTTTTGCGTTGCGTTTCAAGAAAAACTTCCAGGGACCTGGCAACATCGGATTCCCCACCCAGCGGGTCAAGCGCGGTTGTTCCGGCAATGTTATGGGCGGCTCGAATTTCATCATTGCTGGCGGTGCTGTTACGGTCTCTGGAGATTTTGTCCATCAGGCCTTTAAGCACCGAGAGGCTTTCAGCCAGTTCTTTGCAGACCAGTTCTTTCACGGTGGGCGCTTCACCGGTCGCAGCGAAACCACCGGGTAACAGGATACCAATGGATGAAGGCAATACACTGCCCAGGCTTGCCCAGTCAGGTTTCTTGCCCGTTGTAACTGCATTGGCCTGCTCGATGATCGCTTCAATCCCGGCGCTATCCAGCTCCGAAGGCTGTTGAAGCAGTCGGTTTTTCATGGTCGGCATGGCAGCTTCTGACAATTGTATAAGCATTGCAACATCGTCAGTTGATTGAATGTTGCCCTCCAATAGAGCATTGAGCATGTCCTCAATATGCCAGGCAAAATCACCTAGTTCATGCGCACCCACCATTCTCCCGCTGCCCTTGATGGTGTGGAAACCACGTCGGATCTCGGCCATCAGTTGGGTGTTTTCTGGATGATGGACCCATTGAGGGATACGGTCACCCAGCATGGCAGCGACAGTTTCGTATTCTTCCAGGAATACCCCGAGTAGTTCGGGGTCTACAACCGTTGGCAGACCGGTTGCCGAGCCTTCTGGAGTTTCAGTTTGTTTTTCAGGTTTGTCTTCCGGCGATGGTCGGTGGGTGACTCTGACGACCTCCATTTCACCAACAGGTAAGTGTTCAAGCCGGTCTTTGAGTATTTCAAAAAAACGACCACGATTACTTTGTTGGTCCCGACAGCCGGCGAGGTAGAGTTCGAATGCTGCTACTGCATCGGTGACTGCTTCCAGTTTTTCCGGATCCACGGCCGTTTCCGACTTGGCAAGACGCAACAGATTGCCGAGTGCATTGCGTAACTTCAAAGCCAAATTAGCTGTTTCCGACTCACCAATTAGCTCCATGGCACCTGCAATGTGCTCCAATGGGCTGATGAAATCCGCTTTTTCGCCACCGAAATGACGATGCACCTGGTCCTGAACCTGGTGCAGGCTGACGACTGTTTCATCCAGCAAATGTGCACGAATGCGGCGTAGCTCATGGCGTGGCAGATCGATATAGCTGGGTTCCTGATCCTCCTGCAAAGGCTCGCCGAGTGTCACAATCTGTTCTTCCAGATCAGACTCCACCCGTATGAGTTCTCCGGCCAGGTTCATCAGTAGGGTTTTACGCGAGTTTTGCTGTGGGTCATCTCCCGGTGTTTCGCTGGCATCAAATGCCGGCATCAATTGATCGATAGACTGGGCGGAATCGCCCAGCCCCATCATTTTGAGTGTGTCCTTGAGCCTGAGCAGGGCCTCATGACTCTGCTCACGTCTTTCGGGTTCTATTTCACCGGTTCGCAATTCCAGGTCAAGAGCATCCTTGACCAGTGACAGTTCATCGCGGACCGCGGCACCCAGGGATGTATAAAGCTCGCGATTGCGACCGGTTACGGCACCGCGGGCGCGGATCAGTACGTCCCGGTCTGGAACCAGATCCTGAAGCTGGAAACGCTCCCGTAGATTATCTACACCGGCGCTGCCTGCCCTGGCCTGTGCGATATGAAATAACAGAGCCTGTGAAACCGCATCGACTGACTCGACTTCAGTGGCTTCTTCCCCGCCTTCCGACAGGGTCTTGATAATCAGGTGCAGGCGGGCAAACAGGCGCCGCAGATTCATGTCATTGTCGGTCACACCATCAAGCAGGCCGCCGATCACTTCTGCAGCGATCCACCAAAGACGGCGCAGATCTACACGGCTGAGTCTTCGCTGCAATGTTTCACAAACTGAATGAAGGGGTGACAACAGTTCGGTGTTTTCCTGGGCCTGCAACCAACGTAGCAGCGCCTTTTCCCATTGGCGGCGCATACGTAGGGAAAATTCCAGGAACGGCTCATCAAATACCGGTTCGTGACCGTCTGCTTTTTGCTCCAGTTCCGGTAAAGGCACGTCCAGACTGGGTGCGAACAGTGTGGCTTCTGAGACAATATTGGCATTGTAAGCCGCACGCAGTTCATTGATGACCGGCAGAAGCAAAATGGGTAAATCATGGTGGCCGGCCTGCAAGCGATCCAGATAGGATGGCAAGACCACAATCGAATCCATCAGTGCACCGAATGCCTTTTCCCGGTCGCGGACAGTGTTGTTTTGGAGTTCATCACAAACCGTGATCATCTCCTCGACCACGAGGGTTGCACCCTGTAATACCAGTGCTTCAAAAGTGAATTTCAGCTGTAATAGGTGTTCAGCAGTTCTTTCAACACCATCACCGACGATCGCGCTTTTGGCGATATGTTCGATCTGGGATCGAACCTGGTTCAGGTGTTTATCCAGATCAGGACGCACCCAGGTGAGTACCGTGCTGGCGTTTGAGCCCCCCAGTAACATCAGCTTACCCCTGTGTGGAGTATATCTGGCATTGTGAGTGCGGCTATCATTCAGCCATCTTCCGGTAATTTAAAGTCGGTTACCGAGTCGCTGAGTTGCATTACCAGTTCGGCCAGTTTCTCTACGGATGTTGCAGCCTGTGCACTACCTTTAGATGACTGTATTGATGTTTTCTGAACTCTCTTCATAAGCCTGGAAATATCAGTCGCAGTAGCCGATTGGGCATGTGCCTCTTCTGAGATACCGTCGATCAGTGTGGACAGGTCTGTGGACACTGATTCAATTTGTTCCAGTGCGGTACCTGCATCCTCTGCCATGCGGGCGCCACTGACCACTTCCGATATGGTTGACTCCATTGAAACAACGGCTTCGAATGTATCGGTCTGAATCGTCTGTACCAGGCTTTCAATTCTCCGCGTGGCATGGGTGGCGCTCTCTGCCAGTTGTTGTACTTCATCGGCTACTACAGCGAAACCTCTGCCCGCAGCACCGGCTGAAGCTGCCTGGATGGCAGCATTGAGTGCGAGGACGTTGGTCTGCTCGGAAAAGCCATTGATGAGTTCCACGATGTCACCAATTTCCTGTGTGGATTCACCCAGGCGCTTGATACGTTTGGATGTCCTTTGGATCTGGTCGCGAATGGTATCCATGCCGTTGATGGTTTCACGAACTTTCTCTCCACCGGTATTGGCGATGGCCACAGAGTTGCGGGCCACCTCGCTGGAATCGCTCGATCGCTGGGCCATTGCGTCCAAAGACTGCGCCATATTCTTCACCGTTATGGTTGCAGCACCGACCTGTTCTGCCTGTTCGGCGGCTGCCTCGGCCAATTCAGATGTTGAACCTCGTGTTTCCATGGCGGAGCCAGCGACTTCCTGGGCCGTATACTTGATTCCTTTCACCAGTTCACGTAGTTGTTCGATGGCGAAATTTACGGAATCTGCGATCGAACCTGTGATGTCCTCTGTCACGGTTGCCTGTACTGTCAGGTCACCATCGGCCAGAGATTCCATTTCGTCCAGTAATTTGAGGATCGCCTGTTGATTTTTCTGATGGCTTTCCGCCGCAATTTTTGCCCGTTGACGTTCTGCGGACAGGAATGAATGGACCAGCATCCAGACAGCAATAAGCATCACCAGCAGACCTATTGCCGCGGCTATTTGTGATGGCCATAGACGTGTCCTTGGCAGATTGGCAATGGCGTCTTTGAGGTTGGCCGCTTCATTGAATACGTCACGACTGTCGAGGAAAATTTCATCTGCCGCACCACGTACCTCAAACAGGTCGCTGGAAGACTTCAGAATTGCGTTGATGGGTGGTTTAATATTTTCAAACAGATCTTTGACCTGCCCCAGAGACTGCAATGCCTGGGTATTGCGCACCTGGCTGACACCCAGACGGGAATTACCTTTCAATAAGGAGCTGAGTACCTGCTCAAATAAATCACTGTCATTGCCGAGGTTCTCTGCGGCGCTAACCGCATTGCTACCACCCTGCAGGACTTCGGCGACACGTCGCAGAATACGATCTGCCAAGACGAGTTGGCGACTGGCAAAAACCAACTGGTTAGAAGGTGCGCCGCTCTTTGTGAGGGCTCGTATGCTGTTATCGGTGCTTTTCTGTATGCCGGGGATACTGCCTTGTATGAGATCACGGGCAGAGGCCAGTTCGAGAATGAGTTTCTCACGGTCAAGTATGCTGGCCGCATTGGCTCCCATGCGGTTCCAGGTCTGGTTCAATTGCATCATCTGCGCTTCAACAGCTGCTGGAGTGGCGGGTAGATTGGGATAAGTAGAACCCGACCTTAGTTCGCCCATTGCCGCTGCAATGATGTCGCGGGAGTTTCCAAGTTCTTTGAAAGCATTCAGATTACCTGAAGCAGCTTCACCCGCTGATTTGGCCAGTCGTTGTGACGTAACCTGGACATCTGTCGCCAGCGAGAGCCATTCCTGTTCATGGGAGGCGTGCCGTGCCAGCAAAAAGAAAGTAACTGCAACAAATAACAGGGAAATGATTAGTACGCTGGTGGCCAGGAAGACACGTGGCCGCTGGCTTTTTAAATTGGGCTGTTGATTGTTCATCCTGTTATCCGTTTTGCCAAGTGTCCTGTCACGCGTATATTGTGAGGTTCAGCGGGTCGTGAAGCAGTTGACCGCAAGGCGCGCCTTCGCAGGTAATGGCTCGCCCTTACCAAGAGGTGTAACACCGCGGGCGACTGCTTCACGGCCCGCCCGTAGGGAGCTACCCAGACGCTCCAGGTGTCGCCTAATGCGCCTACTTTTGGTGCAGTTCTTGAAAAGGACATGCCATTTCCTGCGAACTGCGCCTTGTCTTGGAACATCTGGGTAGCTCTGAACCCCACAATATACGCGTGATAGGACATTAGTCTGCAGCGCCATTGAGGAATTCCGGGCTGGAAAACAAGGATTCCAGTTTCAGTTCCTGCCAGACGTCCTTGCCTGAACGATATTGTTTATGTACGAATTCCTTCAGCGGAGAGCTTGCCGGTAGTTGGGACTTCTTGCCTTCGTCACTGACGAAATGACGCTGACCGAACACTTCATCTACCAGTAGTCCGACTGGCCGACCCCGCAGGGTGGCCGCGAGCAGTCGTGTTCTCATGGAAACCGTCGATTGTTTTCCATTGAGGAACCAGGCAAGGTCAACAATTGTCAACAGATCGCCACGTACACTGGCCAGGCCCAATATCCAGGGTTTGGTGCCGGGCACCGGTGTAAAAGCCGGGATAGGCAGAAACTCGTGTACCTGTTTTGTGTTGCAGGCAAGACGGATCTTGCCGATACGAAAAATGACCCCCGCCCACTCGCCGCTGTACTCCTG
>CBDTVF010000135.1:0-7928 GCA_965363775.1 uncultured Gammaproteobacteria bacterium | reverse complement strand
GACGGTAACCAGGCTATTGAGATTGCCAGCAAGGAACAACCACACGTCATTCTGATGGATATTGTCATGCCGGGTATGAGTGGTTTTCAGGCCACGCGAAAGCTATCCAAAGGCCAGACCACACACGGTATCCCGGTTATATTTGTCAGCAGGAAAGATGATGAAGCTGACCGTATATGGGGAATGCGTCAGGGTGCCAGCGCCTATGTAACCAAACCGGTTAATCCCGAAACATTAATGACCGCTATTTCAGACGCGATCGCAGCCTGAATTTAATAACCAAGGAGCCAGTTTATGCGTATCCAGACAGGAGATCGTATTCCTTTAGCTGTACTTAGCCAAATGTCAGAAAACGGCCCACAGGCAGTACAAACAACGGATTATTTCGCCGGGCGCAAGGTCGTTCTGTTTTCAGTGCCTGGTGCGTTTACACCAACCTGCTCCGCTTATCATCTACCCAGCTATATCGAGCGCCGTGACGATTTTTCTGCCAAGGGTGTCGATGCCATTGCCTGCATGTCGGTCAATGATGTTTTCGTCATGCATGCATGGGGCAAGAGTGCCAAGGCTGATGGCATAGACATGCTGGCAGATGGCAACGGCGAGTTCGCCAGGGCATTGGGACTCGAACTGGATGGTACCGGCTTTGGAATGGGCCATCGCTCACAACGCTTTGCCCTCGTGGCAGATGATGGTATCGTCACCGAACTGATGGTGGAAGCACCTGGTGAGTTCCGGGTCAGTTCTGCCGAATCAGTATTAGCATCACTCTGAGGACAAGAAAATGCAATGTAACGTCGGAAAAACAGATCGTGCAGTACGAATAGTTGCAGGTGTGGCCATCATCGCTGCCGGATTCTATTTTCAATCCTGGTGGGGTGCAATTGGTATTGTTCCACTGATGACCGGTACCCTGCGCTGGTGCCCACCCTATCAGCTGTTAGGGATTTCTACTGACAAGAAATAAACTGCGAGGGATGAGTTCGCTGAAAACGAACTCATCCCTGCATCATCATTCTGCACGTCATCATTCCGCGATATCGCCCTCTTCACCACTTTCTTCGCCGCCCTCTTCACCAGGTTCCTGGTCGCTTTCCTCGTCGTCTTCAGTCTGAATTCTGGCCAGACCGACCAGATTCTCATCATCCCTCAGACGGATCAGTGTAACGCCCTGGGTATTGCGACCCAGTGTGGAGATTTCTTCGGCGTGGGTTCTGACCAGGGTACCACCATCGGAAATCAGCATAATATCGTCGTCATCAGTGACCTGTAAGGCGGAAATAAGCTGACCATTACGTTCGGATGTCTGGATACCAATGACTCCCTGACCTCCCCGGCCCTGGCAGGAATGCTCTGCAGGGTTTGTCCGTTTGCCATAACCGCGCTCGGTGACCGTCAGGATATCGCCGTCAGCCAGTACCAGCATTGAAACCACCTGCTGGTCTTTCTGCAGACGAATTCCAATAACGCCCCTGGCAGTACGACCGACAGAACTCACATTACTTTCCGCAAACCGGATGCACTTACCGGAGCTTGAAAACAGCATTACCTCGCTGTCACCCTGGGTAATTTCGACATTGACCAGTTCGTCATCATCATCCAGGTTAATGGCCCAGATTCCGTTGGCACGCTGATTACCATAAGCTGTCAAAGGTGTTTTCTTGACGATTCCTTTACGTGTTGCAAAGAAAACAAAGAGATCTTCCGAATACTCACGTACCGGCAACACGGCGTTAACACGCTCATCTTTTTCAAGCGGTAACAGGTTAACGATGGGCTTGCCACGACTGACATGACTGGCCTGTGGAAGTTGATAGACCTTCAGCCAATAAATCTTGCCGGTTGATGTGAAACACAAAAGTGTATCGTGTGTATTGGCAACAAAAATCTCATCGATGAAATCTTCATTCTTGACCTTGGTTGCTGACTTACCCTTACCACCGCGTCGTTGCGCCTGGTAACGGTCGAGAGACTGCGACTTGGCATATCCTCCATGGGATATGGTAACCACCACGTCTTCTTCGGTGATCAGGTCTTCGAGACTGAGATCAAGTTTCTTTTCAAGGATAACGGTTCGTCGTTCATCACCGTATTTATCGAGTATCTCTTCCAGTTCCGCGCGTATGACCGTCATCAAACGTGTAGGATCGGAAAGGATTTCCAGCAAATCCCTTACCGTACCAAGAATCTCTTCATATTCTTTGGTCAGTTTATCCTGCTCAAGCCCGGTCAGCCTGTGCAGACGCATATTCAGGATTTCCTGGGCCTGTACCGGTGATAACTGGTAACCGTTTTCTTGCAAACCGAATTGCGCATCAAGATTTTCAGGACGTGAAGTTTCAGCCCCCCCCTGCCCCAACATGGCACGCACAAGACCCGGATCCCAGTGTTTCGCCAGCAGACGTTCCTTTGCCACCGCTGGTGATGGTGAACTCTTGATCATCTCGATCAGTTCATCCAGATTGGCCAGGGCAACAGTCAGTCCCTCGAGCACATGTGCACGGCTACGGGCTTTACGCAGATCAAACAGGGTACGACGGGTGACCACTTCCCTGCGATGCCCAATGAATGCAAGCAGTATCTCCTTGACATTCAACAAGCGTGGCTGGCCATCGACCAGGGCAACCATATTGATGCCAAAGACGTTCTGCATCACAGTTTGCTTGTAGAGGTTATTCAGAATGACTTCAGGTACTTCACCCCGACGTAATTCGATGACGACACGCATGCCATCCTTGTCCGATTCATCACGTAACTCCGTGATGCCATCCAACTTTTTATCTTTAACCAGTTCGGCTATTTTCTCCAACAGACGAGCCTTGTTAACCTGGTAGGGCAACTCGGTAACGATTAATGAGTTCTTGCCATTCTGTTCGTTGGTCTCAACGTGGGATTTGGCACGCATATAAATACGGCCACGACCGGTATGATAGGCCTCGTGTATCCCCTGGGCACCATTGATGATACCCGCTGTCGGGAAATCCGGTCCTGGCAGGTATTCCATGATGCCATCGATATCCATTTCCGGATTTTCAATCAGGGCGATGGTCGCACTGATCACTTCATTCAGGTTATGCGGCGGTATATTAGTCGCCATGCCGACTGCGATACCGGCAGAACCATTGACCAATAAACCCGGAACACGGGTTGGAAGAACCAGTGGCTCGTATTCGGACTCGTCATAATTCGGACCGAAATTAACCGTTTCCCTATCCAGGTCAGCCAAAAGTTCGTGGGCCAGCTTCGACATACGCACTTCGGTATATCGCATGGCTGCGGCCGCATCACCATCGACGGAACCAAAGTTGCCCTGACCATCCACCAGCATGTAACGCATCGCAAACGGCTGCGCCATGCGCACGATGGTGTCATACACGGCGGAATCGCCATGTGGGTGGTACTTACCAATGACATCACCCACCACACGGGCAGATTTCTTATAGGCCTTGTTCCAGTCATTGCCCAGTACACTCATGGCGAAAAGCACACGGCGGTGAACCGGTTTCAGGCCATCCCTGACATCGGGTAAAGCACGGCCAACAATGACGCTCATGGCGTAGTCCATATAGGACTGACGCATTTCGTCTTCCAGATTGACTTGCAGGACTTCTTTAGCGAGTTCAGCCATTAAATGTAAATACTCCGGAATGTATTGTAATTAATTGAATTACATTGACAAAACAATCTTCACCAATGAAGTGTTTTGATATTATATTTCTTATCAACACCAACGCGTAATTTTACCATAAAAAGACTTTAAAATGGACTATAAAACAGACGCTTAAACAGTAATTTGCTTACATTCGAATGCAGATCTGAAGAAAGAGTCTTTATACCTGCGCACCAGCCCAGTATCATTGCCCCTCAGAATCCAAAATTATGAGAACATTCACCATGAAACAACTGATTTCCTTTATAGCAGTACTCCTACTCAGTTCATCAAGTGCCTTTGCCCAGCAGGAATCCGACAACCCGCAGGTCACCATTCATACCAATCATGGTGACATCAGGATGGAACTTTACCCTCAGCAGGCACCTATATCTGTGGGGAATTTTCTGCAATATGCACGTGATGATTATTATGACGGTACGATTTTCCACCGCATCATCAGCCATTTCATGGTCCAGGGTGGTGGTATGACAGCAGACATGAAACCCAAAGTGACACGGGATCCCATCGTCAACGAAGCAGATAACGGTCTGAAAAACGTACGTGGCGCCGTCGCCATGGCACGAACCAACGTGGTTGACTCTGCAACCTCGCAATTTTTCATTAATGTGGAAGTGAACGGCGCACTGAATCACGTCAGCAAAGATGACTCACGCACGTGGGGTTACGCCGTTTTCGGGCAGGTTGTAGAAGGAATGGAGGTGGTGGACGATATCCGCTTTGTCAAGACAGGTCCCCGGGACGTCCCACTTGAAGCGGTTCTTATTGAATCGGTCACAATTCACTGAGTAGATTGCAGGACAGACCATGACCACCTTGTTCATTTCAGACTTACACCTGGACGACTCAAGACCGGAGACGACTGCGTTACTGCAGAATTTCCTGGACGACGAAACATCTGCTGCTGATGCCCTGTATATCCTTGGTGACCTGTTTGAGTTCTGGCTCGGTGACGATGTGCCTTCAAAGTGCTCAATCGAAGTCGCCGTTGCAATATCCAGGCTGGCAGATAGAGGCTTGCCCTGCTACTTCATGCATGGCAACCGTGACTTCTTATTGAAAGAGGCCTATGCGAAATCCGCCGGAATGACACTTTTAGCCGAAGAGCACGTGGTCGAGCTTTATGGTGAACGCGTGTTGCTGTTGCACGGTGATAGTCTATGTACGGATGATTTACCCTACCAGCAATTCCGGGCAATGGTCCGGAACCCGGCCTGGCAACAGGATTTTCTCGCCAGGCCCCCTCAGGAACGGCTGCAGATTGCACGGCAAGCCCGCGATGCCAGCGCCGAGCACAAGGGCAATGTAGAGATGGCCATCATGGATGTGAACCCTGATGAGGTTATTGCCGCATTTGAGCGTCATGAGGTACTCAGGATGATTCATGGCCATACTCACCGTCCCGCGACCCACGACCTTGAAGTCAATGGTCACGCCGCACAACGTATTGTACTGGGCGACTGGTATACGCAAGGCAGTGTATTACGTGTAGGACCGGGAAACTACGAACTGTCGATGCTCACCGGATGACTACCCTGGGATGAAATCGCATCCATTTCACGTTGGGTGAATCCGGCCTGCATACGTGCTGGAATATTAAACGGCCCTCTGAGTGAATGACTGAAATGTTCCTTTACCAGATCCAGGAATGTGGATTCCGACTCCAGTCCACGCTGGTCGCAGCAAGCCCGAAACCAGTGGGTGCCTATTTCAACATGTCGCACTTCTTCTTCCAGGATTATCCTGAGAATCCTGACCGTTTCATCATCACCCACATTGGTTAACCGCTCAATCATACCGGGCGTAACATCCAGCCCCCTGGCTTCCAGCACCCTTGGTACCAGTGCCATACGCTTCATACAGTCGTCAGCTGTGCGCTGGGCCATTTCCCACAGCCCGTTATGGGCCGAAAAATCACCGTATTTGAATCCCATTGACTGCAAACGCGTGGAAAGTAACTGAAAATGTCGGGCCTCATCGGCAGCCACTGAAATCCAGTCAAGATAATACTGCTGTGGCATTTCCCGGAACCGGTATGCCGCATCAAGCGCCAGGTTAATTGCGTTGAACTCGATATGGGTAATGGCATGAACAAGCGCAGCACGACCGGTTTCACTGCCGAGCCGTCTGCGCCGGACCTGTGATGGTTCGACGAGTTCAGGCTTGACCGGATGACCCGCAACACCGATCGGAGTGACTGGCGTATGCGGGTCAAACTCAAAGTTGCCGCTACTGACCTCTAACCACAAGTCGGTGACGCGACGGCATTTCTCTTCAGGCGATGAAATCGCCAGGCAGGCAGCCGTATTTTCGAATATGGCGACCACCGTTTTCATTTTGCAACAGTACCTGTTTCCAATTACATATTGCTGATCAATGCATCCGCGAAAGCAGAAGTCGAAACCTCTTTGGCACCTTCCATCTGGCGGGCGAAATCATAGGTCACAATCTTCTGCTGAATGGTCTTGCCAAAGGCATCAGCGATCAGGTCAGAGACTTCTTTCCAGCCAATATACTCAAACATCATTGAACCGGAGAACATCAACGAACTCGGGTTAACCTTGTCGAGGTTGGCATACTTGGGTGCGGTACCGTGTGTGGCCTCAAACACTGCAATATGGTCAGCCATATTCGCGCCCGGTGCGATGCCCATACCACCGACTTCTGCAGCCAGCGCGTCTGACAGGTAATCACCGTTAAGGTTGGTCGTAGCGATCACGCTGAATTCTGCAGGACGTAATTGCATCAACTGGAACATGATGTCCGCGATGCGGTCCTTGATGATGATTTTGCCTTGCGGCGCTACGCCATCATATTTATCCCACAGATCGGCCTCGGAAATAGTCTCGTCAGCAAACTCTTCAGCGGCCAGTTCATAGCCCCATTTACGGAACGCGCCCTCAGTGAACTTCTGAATATTGCCCTTGTGCACCAGGGTTACGCTGTCCTTGTTGTTATCAATGGCATACTGGATAGCTTTGCGCACCAGTCGCTTTGAACCAAATGCCGAGATGGGTTTGATACCAAGACCTGCACCCTCAAAAAATT
This sequence comes from uncultured Gammaproteobacteria bacterium, assembly GCA_965363775.1. Taxonomy (GTDB): domain Bacteria; phylum Pseudomonadota; class Gammaproteobacteria; order Xanthomonadales; family SZUA-36; genus SZUA-36. The sequence continues at coordinate 1,210 of CBDTVF010000135.1, read as the reverse complement.
CAGCACCCATTTCCTCACGCAAGAATTTTGCCAGTTTTTCATTTTCAGGCGTACCGGACTCGTATTCGATACCAGCGTACACGTCTTCGGTGTTTTCCCTGAATATGATGGCATGAACATCCTCAGGACGTTTCATTGGTGAAGGTACACCATCGAAATAATCAACCGGACGTACACAGGCGTACAAATCCAGGTCCTGACGCAGCGATACGTTCAATGAACGAAAACCACCACCAATAGGAGTTGTCAAAGGACCCTTGACCGATACGACAAGGTCTTTTACCGCTTCGAGGGTTTCATCAGGAAAATAATTGCCATCATAAATACCTGCTGCCTTTTCACCGAGAAATAATTCAGCCCAGTGCACCTTGCGTTTTCCACCATAGGCCTTTTCAACTGCGGCATTCCAAACCCTCATGGAGGCCCGGGTAATGTCGCCACCGATTCCATCACCTTCAACAAAACCCAGGATTGGATTATCCGTAACGACCAGCTTGTTATTTTCAATTGTAATTTTATCGCCGCCGGCAGGTATTTCGATGTGCTCGTAACTCATATTTTTGGTTCCTTTCTGGATGGATTTATAAGGTGGCGGACATTATACGTTGGACAGCCCCAAACCGCATGCAATTTGGGCATTTGGGCGAGAATGTTAAAGGTTGGTTGGATTCGCCACATTTTGTGATTCCAGAATATCATGGAGGAAAATTCTGACCAATCGAACCCTTGAACCCCAGCCAGGAAAAATGCTTCAACGCCTTAATATACAGGCATTACGCGTGCTTCTGACAAATCTCCCGCCCCTGATGGCACGAATACTGCATTAAACAAACCAAGACACACTACTACAGGAGAGCATTATGGGTCGCGGTTCAGCAGGCAATGTGATTGCAGCCTTATGCAGCTTTTTCATTCCAGGTCTGGGACAGTTGTTGCAGGGCCGTTGGTTACTGGCAGGATTCATGTTTGTCATGTCCGTCATTTTGTGGGTCATACTGTTGGGTTGGGTTATCCACCTGTGGTCCATCATCGACGCTGCCATCTACAACCCGCCTGTCAGGTACAGATCTTACCGGCACCGAAGAGGTTACGACTGGTAACAGAATATTCAAATTCAAACGGGGTCAACACCGGAATAACAGGCTGACCAGCTGCCGGTTAGAACTGACTCTTTTGGATGCAGTGGGGGCGAAGACCTGTTAGCAACAAG